>NZ_JBGAHM010000020.1:0-53289 GCF_044226135.1 Methylocella sp.
GGCGCGACGCCCGAAACGCTGACCGGCGCGCGCACGATCGACGCCGCCGGCGTCGCGGAACTGATCGCGTCCGGCGGGCCCCTGCTGTTGCTCGACGTCGGGCCGGCCGACCGCCGTCCGCCCTCGCTTGCGCCCGACGCCGTGTGGATGCCGGCGCATCGCTCGATTCCGGGCGCGACGTGGCTGCCGGGGGCTGGGCTCGGCACGGACGATCCGGCCTATGCCGCGGCCTTCCGCGACCGCATCGCGACATTGACGGGCGGCGATCTCGATCGGCCGATCGTCGTCTTCTGCCAGCCGAACTGCTGGGGCAGCTGGAACGCCGGCAAGCGCCTGATCGGGCTCGGCTACAGGCGCGTGCTCTGGGCGCCTGGCGGCGTCGACGCCTGGCAGGCGGAGCATGAGGTCGCGACCGTCAGGGCCGATCCCGTCTGGGCCCGCGCCGCCCCCCAGGGAGCGCCGCAATGACGCCGGCCGCGCTCTGGCGCGGCGCCGGCCGTCAATAGGCGCGCGCGGAAAAGACCTCGCGCAGGACAGTGAGCGCCATGATCCTGAGATCGAAGGCCACGGACCAGTTGTCGATGTAGTAGAGGTCGCAGCGCACGCGGTTCTCGATCTCCTCGACCGTCGTCGTCTCGCCGCGCCAGCCGTTGACCTGGGCCCAGCCGGTGACGCCGGGCTTCACCCTGTGGCGCACGGCGTATTGCTTGACGACGTCGGCGAACAGCCGGTCGGCCGCCTTGGTGTTGGGCGCATGCGGGCGCGGGCCGACAAGCGACATCGTGCCGTCGAGGACGTTGAACAGCTGCGGCAGCTCGTCGAGGCTGAAGCGCCGCAGCCATTTGCCGATCCGCGTCACGCGCGGGTCGCCGCGCACGGTCTGGCGGTCGGCGAGGACGTCCGTCATATGCGTGTGCATGGTGCGGAACTTGTAGCAGGTGAAAAGGCGATTGTTGAAGCCGAGCCGGGGCTGGCGGAACAGCGCCGGGCCGGGACTGTCGAGCTTCACGGCGACGGCGATGAGCGCGAGCAGCGGCGCGAGCAGGAGCAGCGCGAGCGACCCGAAGCCGTAGTCGAGGCAGGCTTTCTTGACGGCGCGCCAGTCCTTGATCGGCGTTTCGCTGACCGAGATCACCGGATTGGCCCCGACCGCCGCGAACTGGCGTCCGTGATAGGAGACGCCGGCGAGGTCGGTGGTGAGGCACAGGTCGGCGACGGCGCTCGACAGGCCCTGCAGCACGGCGGCGATGCGGTCGACGGCGGACAGCGGCAGAGCCACGGCGATCACGTCGACGCGCGCGTCGCGGCTGTCGCGCAGCAGATCGGCGAGCGAGCCGCGCACCGGCACGCCCGCATGAACGCGCGGAACGCGGCCCGAGCGCAGCCTGTCGTCATAGACGCCGACGATCTCGAACAGGTCGGGCTCGGCCTGCAGCCGCCGGATGAATTCGGCGCTGAAGTCGCTGACCGCGAAGATGGCGACGCGGCGGCGGAAGCGGCCTTCGCTCAGCCAGCGCCCGAAGACGCCGCGAAGGCCGAGCCGCGACGCGACGAGCAGAAGGGCCCCGGCCGCGCCGAAGGCGAAGGGAAAGGCGCGCGCGAAGCCGCCCTGCGCGCCCGAGAGAAACAGGCACAGCGCCGCCGCGACGGCGGCGGCGAGGCTGGATTTCAGCAGCGTCGCGAGGCCCTGCGCGCGCCCGCGCGAGGCGATGGCGCGAAGCCGTTCGAGGTCATGCGCGCCCGAGGCCGACAGCGTCGCCGCGCCCGCGACGACGCCCGCGAGACAGGCGAGCGCGAGCGCGCCGCCGGCCGGCGGCGGCCCTGACGCCGCTGCGAGCGCGGCCGAGGCCGCGCCGCCCGCCGCGACGAGCGCCGCCACGTCGAGGGCGGCCAGCGCGCCGCGGAAGACCGGCGCGGACAAGGCCCTCTGGCCGCCGCGCGCGGGCGCTCCCCGGACGCGGATCGCCGATCGCTCGGCGGTCATGGGCTCGGCGGTCATGGGCTCGACGCTCATGGGTTCGACGGTCATATGTTCGGTCATGGATCCGCGCTCTCCGCTTGCGCCAAGACTGAAGGCTCAATCCTGTCCCGGCCTTGCGGCAAGGTTCCAGCCCGGGGCCCTGAACAGGGGCTCCTCGGGCGTCTCGTCCGCCGTCGCCGCGGCATGGCGCGCGGGGTCGATCACGAACGGCCGGCCGCGCCCGCGATGAAGCTCATCGAGCGGCGCCGCGAAGAGGCGGAGCGGGCCGCCGCCAGAGTCGAGGCTCGCGCCATAGGGCGGATCGCCGCCGAGCTTCGCGCGCACCAGGGCGCGGCCGTCGGCGGCGCGCCCGAGAGCCGCGCAGGGCGCGTCGAGCGCGATCCATTGGTCGCGCCGCTCGCGGTGGAAGCGCATCACGGGCAGGTCCCAGATCTCGTCCATGTCGAGCGTGGTCTCGAACCAGGATTCATAGTCTTCGGGCCGCCACGCCCTGAGCGTCTCGCGGCCGAGCTCATAGAGCGAGCGGCCTCCCGCCGCTCCGGCCGGGATCGCGTCGAAGATCCGCGCGAACACGACGGCGACGGCGGCCCATTCGACGCGGTCCTCATACCAGCCGTCGGCGCTGCGCAGGGCGCGTGGCACGGCCCTCTGGCGGCGCGGCGCGAGATGATAGCCGCCGCGCTCCTGCGTCTTGAACCAGCAGAGCCCCGGGGCGACCTCCGCCCAGTCGACGAGCGCCCCCCAGGGCGACAGCGCGGGCGGGCGGGCGCCCTGGCGTGTGCGCAAGAAGCCGAAGACGCGCGGCCGCGGCGCCGCGCGCGCGGCGAAGAAGGGCGCGAGGCTAAAGGGCGCGGGCGCGATCAGATCGGCGCTGTCGAGCGTGAGCGGCGGCATCGCTTGCGGTCTCCTGCGGCTCGCCGCGCCCGCAGCTTCGGGCGGAAGGCGGACGGGCCGACGCTTCGGGGGTCTCGCCAGAAGCATAGGGCGCGAGGCGCTAGCGGCCGCTTGCCGCAAACCACAGGATTTTAGCGAAGGGCCGCGCCGCTCAGCGGCAAGAGGCGGTGAAGGAAAAATCGCCCTTCGGCCCGCCGTCGAGCGGGGCGACGTCGCGCAGCGCGATCGTGGCGAGCCCGGGCCCGCGCGGCGCAAGCCGCGCGATCGCCACATGCGACCAGATTTGCGGAGCCTCGCGCGCCGAGGCCACGCCGCCGGCTTCGACCCGCGCCGAGGCGACGGGCCGGTCGAACAGCACGAACAGCGCGCCGTCGCCGCAGGCGATCGAGGGCGCGCCCGGAGGCCCGAGCCGCACGTCCCGCTTGCCCGACTTCAGGTCGGGGCCCGGGCGGAAGAAGGCCTCCGTCACGGCGAGCGGCCGGGCGGGCTCGGGCGGCGTGACGCCATGTTCGGAATTATAGGCGAGCGCCCGGGCCGAACGTTCGCCCGGCAGCCAGACGAAGGGGCGTTCATCCTTGAACGAGTCGCGCGGCGCGGCGACGATCCGCGTGACGCGCTCGTCGTCGCCGCCAAAGGGCGCGCGCGGAGGCTGCGGGCCGTCGACGTCATAGGCGGCGAGCCAGCCGCCGCGGCCGCGCCAGTCTGGCGCGAGCGCCGGGCCGCGCGTCGGCGCGTCCGGCGGCAGGCGGGCGGAGAGAACCTCGTCGAGCCACAGCGCCATGAAGGAGAAGTCGGCGACGTTGTGGAAGGTGTGATAGGCGCCGCCGTGGAAATGGCCGAGCTGGCTCGCGACGGTGATCGGCGCGCCCTGCGCGGCGCGGCTTTTCGCATAGGCGTCATGGGTGATCTTCGGCTCATAATCCTGAACGTTGGTCTCAAGGCCGCCGTAGAAATCGCCCGGGTCCGACAGAAAGAGATGCGGCGTGGAGAGCGGCGGCGAGAACGGCGGCCGGTCGATCTCGTCGAGGCCGACGACGGCGAGGACGCGCTGCGGCGGCCGTTCCGGATCGGGGTTCGACAGCAGCGGGCTCGCCGCCGTGCGCCCCGCCGCCGCGGCCGAGGCCGAAAAGCCGAACAGCGCCACGCCGAGATGCGCGAGTTCGGGCCGCGCGGGCAGACGGCGCGCGCCGTCGGCGAGCGCGTCGAGAATCAGGCGCGCGTTCGCGTCCTGCTCGCGCCAGTCGAGCTTCAGGGCGAGAACCAGCGCGTTATATTTGCGGGCGAGCGCGCGCAGACGCGGATCGTCGGGAGGAAGCGCGTCGGGCGAGGCGTTGACGAAGGCGAATCGCGCCGGGCTGTCGGCGTCGGGCAGATAGGCCGAGGCCGCGCCGAGCCGCCCCCGCCACGCCTTCGCCGGAAGCGGATCGGGCGCGGCGAAGGCCGGCTGCGCCGGCGCGGCCATGAGAAAGGCGAGAAGGAGGGCGCGCCAGTTCGGCATGCAGACGCTTTCGGCAGCTTTTCGAGCGGAATCGCGCGCCGGGCCTTGCGGAGCCATGGCGCCCGCGCGAGCTTAAGGGCGGCCGCGCCGTTTCTCCAATAACGCCTGCGTTGACGTCCGGCCGCGGCGCGTTTGCGAAGGCCGCGCCTTCGGGATAGAAGGCGAAGCTCCGGAGCGCGCGGGCTTTTGTCGTCCGCCCGCAAGGAGGATCTCCCGATGAAGGACGATGATGCGCGGACCTGGATGTGGTCCGACGCCGTCGAGGTCTTGAGCCGCGCCGACCGCCTGCACCGCCAGCTATTCCAGCTCGCCGCCACGCACGCGCGGCGCCCGAGCTGGGAGCCGCCGGTCGATCTGTTCGAGACGGAGCGCGAGGTGCTCGCGCTCGCGGCGCTTCCGGGCGTCGATCCCAAGGACATCGCGCTTCGCGTCGAGAACGGCTCGCTCGTCATTTCGGGCGAGCGCGTGCTGCCGCCGCAGGCGCGGGCGGCGGCGGTCCACAGGCTCGAGCTGCCGCAAGGGCGCTTCGAGCGCGTCCTTCCCCTGCCGTCCGGCCGTTACGAGGTCATGGCGCCCGCCATGCTGAACGGCTGCCTCGTCATAAGCCTGCGCAAAATCTGATCGGGGGTCTTCGATGGATCCGTTCGCTCCGGCGCGCTATTCGCGCGCGGTCTATTCCGCCGACGACTCCGCCGCCGGCGCGCCGCAAGCCGGCCCGCCTCAGGACGGCGCGCCCAAAGCCGACGAGCCGCTGATCATCGTGCCGGTGCGTCGCTTCGTGATGTTTCCGGGCGTGGTGCTGCCGGTCACGGTGCAGCGTCCGGCCTCGATCGCGGCGGCGCAGGAGGCGGCGCGCACGCAGCGCCCGGTGGGCGTGCTGATGCAGCGCGACCCGTCGCAGGACGCGGTCGACCCGCTCAACATGCATCGCTTCGGCGTCGTCGCCAACATCGTGCGCTACATCACGACGCCGGACGGCGGGCATCATCTCATCTGCCAGGGCGAGCAGCGCTTCTTCGTCGAGGAGTTCGTGCGCGCCGAGCCCTATCTCGCCGCGCGCGTGCGCCTGATCGAGGAGCCCGACGCCAGCGCGCCCGAGATCGAGGCCCGCTTCGCCCATCTCCAGGCGCAGGCGACCGAGGCGCTGCAGCTGACCCCGCAGACGCCGCCCGAGCTCATCGCCGCCGTCGCCAACGCGCCCTCGGCCTCGGCGCTCGCCGACCTCGTCGCCGCCTATATGGAGGCGACGCCGGAGCAGAAGCAGGATATTCTGGAGACGGTCGAGCTCAAGGCGCGCATGGACCTCGTCTCGAACATCCTCGCCCAGCGCCTCGAAGTGCTGCGGCTGCGCGAGGAGATCAGCCGCCAGACGAAAGCCACGATCGACGAACGCCAGCGCGAGATGCTCCTGCGCGAGCAGATGGCCTCGATCCAGCGCCAGCTCGGCGAAGGCGACGGCAAGGCGCAGGAGCTCGCCGAGCTCGCCGAAGAGATCGCCAGGGCCGACATGCCGAAGGAGGTCGAGGAGGCGGCGCGCAAGGAGCTGAAGCGGCTCGAGCGCATGCCCGACGCCTCGTCGGAATATGGCATGATCCGCACCTATATCGACTGGCTGATCGAGCTGCCCTGGAAGCTGCCGCAGGACGGCGGGATCGACATCGCCGAGGCGCGGCGCATCCTCGACGCCGACCATTTCGGCCTCGACAAGATCAAGCGGCGGATCATCGAATATCTCGCCGTGCGAAAACTCGCGCCGCAGGGCAAGGCGCCGATTCTCTGCTTCGCCGGGCCGCCCGGCGTCGGCAAGACCTCGCTCGGCCAGTCGATCGCCCGGGCGATGGGGCGCAAGTTCGTGCGCGTCAGCCTGGGCGGCGTGCATGACGAGGCCGAGATCAGGGGCCACAGGCGCACCTATGTCGGCGCCATGCCGGGCGACGTCATCCAGGCGATCCGCAAGGCCGGCGCGCGCGACTGCGTGATGATGCTCGACGAGATCGACAAGATGGGCGCGGGCGTCCAGGGCGATCCGGCCGCCGCCATGCTCGAGGTGCTCGACCCCGAGCAGAACGCGACCTTCCGCGACAATTACCTTGGCGTGCCGTTCGACCTCTCGCATGTGGCGTTCATCGCCACGGCGAACCAGCTCGAGACGATTCCGGGGCCGCTGCGAGACCGCATGGAGGTCATCTCGCTGCCCGGCTACACGGATCAGGAGAAGCTCGAGATCGCGCGCCGCTACCTGCTGCGCCGCCAGCTCGAAGCTAACGGCCTGGCGCCGGAGCAGGCGCAGATCGACGACGACGCCCTTGGCGAGATCATCCGCGGCTACACGCGCGAGGCGGGGGTGAGGACGCTCGAACGCGAGATCGGCCGCGTGCTGCGCCATGTCGCGGTGCGCGTCGCCGAGGGGACGGCGAGCGCCGTGCATGTGACCCGCGGCGACCTCGCCGAAATCCTCGGCCCGCTGCGCTTCGAGGACGAGGCGGCGATGCGCGTCTCGACGCCCGGCGTCGCCACCGGCCTCGCCTGGACGCCGGTCGGCGGCGACATCCTGTTCATCGAGGCGACGAAGACGCCGGGCCACGGCAAGCTGATCCTGACCGGCCAGCTCGGCGAGGTGATGCGCGAAAGCGTGCAGGCGGCGCTGAGCCTCGTAAAGAGCCGGGCGGATTCGCTCGGAATCGATCCCGCCGCTTTCGATCGCGCCGATATCCACGTCCACGTGCCGGCCGGCGCGACGCCCAAGGACGGGCCGTCGGCGGGCGTCGCCATGTTCGTGGCGCTGACCTCGATCCTGACCGGGCGCAAGGTGCGCAGCGATACGGCGATGACCGGCGAAATCAGCCTGCGCGGTCTGGTTCTGCCGGTCGGCGGGATCAAGGAGAAGGTCATCGCCGCGGCGCGCGCGGGCCTGACGCGCGTGCTGCTGCCGGCGCGCAACCGGCGCGACTATGACGACATCCCGGCGCAGGCGCGCGAGAAGCTCGCCTTCTTCTGGCTGGAGACGGTCGACGACGCGCTGGCCCAGGCGTTCGAGGAAGCCCCGGCGGTGGCCGAGACGGCGTGAGGCGCCGGTCGCGCGCCCGGCGCCGGCGCGCGACAAGACTTGCGGCGGCGCAAGGCCGCCGCAAGCTTCTTGTGGCGCAATGCCCGCGTCAAACATGCGGGGGGTCGCCATCATGGGTTTCGCAGTTCCGCGTTTCGCGGCGCCGTGCGCGCGCAGTCGCCTGCGGGTCGTCGCCCTTCTCGCCTGCGGCCTCGCCGCCGCGCCGGCTCTCGCCTGCACCAGCTTTCTCCTCAAGGCAAAGGACGGAACGCCCGTCTACGGGCGCACCATGGAGTTCGGGCTCGACCTCGAATCGTCGGTCTTCGTCGCCCCGCGCGGCTACGCCTATGACACGCAGCGGCCGCAGGGCGCGGCTGGCCCCAAATGGCGCGTGCGCCACGCCTATGTCGGGGTCACGGCCTTAGGCCTGCCCTTCGTCGCGGACGGGATGAACGAGAAAGGCCTCGCCGTCGGCGCGCTCTATCTGCCGGGCTTCGCCGGCTATGCGGCGCCCTCGCCGGCCAATACGGGGCGCGCCTATGCGCCCTATGAATTCGCGAGCTGGCTGCTGTCGACTTTCGCCACGGTCGCGGAGGTCAGGGCCGGGCTCGACGGGGTCGAGATCGCCGCCCTGCCGACGCCCGGATCGAGCTTCGTCCTGCCGCTGCATTTCACCGTTCATGACGCGAGCGGCGCCTCGCTCGTCATCGAGCCCATCGACGGCAAGCTCAAGGTCCATGACAATCCGCTCGGCGTCCTGACCAACGCGCCGACCTTCGACTGGCATCTGACCAACATCCGCAATTATGTGAAGCTGTCGCCGGTCGCCGCCCCGCCGCTGAAGATCATGGGCGAAACCTTCGCGCCGCTCGGCGAAGGCTCGGGCCTGCTCGGCGTTCCGGGCGACGTCACCCCGCCCTCGCGCTTCATCCGCGCGCTCGGCTTCGCCGTGTCGGCGGAGCCCGGCGCGGACGGGCCGCAGACGGTGCGCGTCGCCGAGCATGTAGCCAATAATTTCGACATTCCGGCTGGCCTCGTGCGCGATCCCGAGAAAGGCGCGCCGCGCGAGACGACCCAATGGACGGCGATCGCCGACCTGCGCGCGCGCAAATATTACATCAAGACCTATACTGACCAGACCCTGCGCGAGATCGACCTGATGAGCTTCGACCTCGACGCCAGGGAGCCCCGCGTCGCGCCGCTGAAGCCGCTCGCGAAGCCGCCGGCGCTGGAGTTTCCAGAGCCCTGAGCCGTCTGGCGGTCACAGCAAAGGGTCGAGCATGCGCGCCGCGCCCTCGATCGCGTCGCGCAGGTTCGAGACGGGCAAAACGCCTTTCTCCGTCCTGTCGCGCAGCGTCTCGATCCAGCGCTCCACGGCCTTGATCTCGGGCGCGCTGTAAAACACCGCATTGACCTCGAAATTGAGGAACAGGCTGCGCGGGTCGAGATTGACGGAGCCGACCATGGCGAGCCCGTCGTCGACGAGCAGGATCTTGGCGTGCACCATGCCGCCGACGAAGCGGATCACATTCACCCCCGCCGCCGCCGCGTCGCGCAGCGGCTGGCCGCGGGCGAGGTCGGCGACCGGATGATTCGAAGGGTCCGGCACATAGACGCGCACGTCGACGCCGCGATGGGCGGCGAGCGCCAGCGCCTCGGCGAGCGCGTCGGGCGGGATGAAATAGGGCGTCACCACCCACAGCCGGCGCTTCGCCGCGAAGATCGCCGACAGGATCGCGGCATAGACCGGATCGCCCGGCGCGTCGGGGCCTGAGGCCGCGATCTGGGCGATCGCCTCGCCCGCCGGCGGCGCGGGCCGCGCGGGCTCGACGTCACGGCCGGTCGCGAAGCGCCAGTCTGCGGCGAAGATCGCGGCGTAGTCGGCGACGGCCGGCCCCTCGATGAGGAAGGAGAGATCGCGCCAGCGCTTCGGGTCGGGCTCGGGGCCCATATATTCGCCGGCGACGTTGGCGCCCCCCGCCACCGCCCGGGCGTCGTCGGCGATGAGCATTTTTCGGTGGTTGCGCAGATTGGTGCGGGCGAGCGTCCGCAGCCTCACCGGAAGAAAGAAGGCCGTCTCGCCGCCCGCCCGCAGGATCGGGTCGAGCGCCCGCTTCGATGTGCGGAAGGAGCCGAAGCCGTCGAGCAGCAGCCGCACCTCGACGCCGCAGCGCGCGCGCTGCGCGAGCGCCTCGATCACCGCCGTTCCGACCGAGTCGGGATGCAGGATGAAGCTCGCCATATGCAGGCGGCGGTCGGCGCTTTCGATCGTCTCCATCACGCGGCGGTAGATGTCGACGCCGTCGGCGCAGAGCGCGACGCGGCAGCCGGCGCGCGCCGACGGCAGGCCGTAGCTTTCCATGAGCTTGTCGGCGCCGGCCTGCGCCGGCCGCAGCGACGCTTCGGGCGGCGGCGCGACGAGCGGCGGCTTGATCTCGCTCTCGCCCTTGAGCTTGCGCGCGCCGAACATGAGATAGGCCGGGATGCCGACGGGCGGAACGAGCAGGATCGCCATCAGCCACGCCGTCGTGCTCGTCGCCGCGCGGCGCTGGCGCAGGAGCTTCGGCGTGATGACGATCGTCAGGACGACGCCTGCGATCATCGCCAGATGCGAAGCGATGGCTGAAAGCAAGATGAAGGCCGCCCATGTCGAGATGCAGAAGCAAGCTTTTGAACATGGCGCCCCGCGCTCCGCAAGGACGGCGCAGGCTTGCCGTGAAAAATTAACCCGCGCGGGCGAAGCTTGCGCCGTGCGCGGCTCGCGCCTCCGCAATGCCGCCGCAAAGTTCGGCGAGCCTGAACGGCGCGCTCCAGGAGAGACGCGGCGCGCGAGAATTTTTCAGCGCGCGGGACTTATGCGGCGCATGGCCCGACGCCCGGTCGGCGCGCCTGAGCGGGGACAGGGCTTTCCATGCGAGAAAGCGAAACGCGGCCGCCGTCGCGGCCGGGGCTTCTTGCGCGCCTGCTGCGCGCGTCGCGGCGCCGGCGCGCGACCGCCGGGCTCGTCGTTTCATGCGCGCTCCTTTCCGTCCTGCCGCTCGCGGCCGCCCGCCCCGCTAAGGCCGGCGCGCGCTCCGAGGCGCCGGTTCCAGCGGCCACGCTCGCCCTCATGCGGGCGAAAGGCGTCGCGCCGGACGCCCCGATCCTGATGCGCGCCTACAAGAAGGAATCCGAGATAGAGGTCTGGAAGCGCAACGCCGAAGGACGCTACGTCCATCTCAAGACCTTTCCGATCTGCCGCTGGTCCGGCGCGCTCGGCCCCAAGCGGCGCGAGGGCGACCGGCAGACGGTCGAGGGATTTTACAGCGTCGCCGCGCGGCAGATGAATCCCAATTCGGCCTATTATCTCTCCTTCGACACGGGCTATCCCAACGCCTATGACCGCGCGCACGGGGGCTCGGGCTCGGCGCTGATGGTGCATGGCACATGCTCGTCCGCGGGCTGCTTCGCCATGACCGACAAGGGCGTCGCCGAGCTTTACGCGCTCGCCCGCGACGCGCTGCGCGGCGGCCAGGCGGCGTTCCAGTTCCAGGCCTTTCCCTTCCACATGAGCGCGCAGAACATGGCGCGCTACCGGGCCGACCCCAACATCGGCTTCTGGCGCCAGCTCAAGGAGGGTTCGGACCGTTTCGAGGCCACGGGCGAGCCGCCCGAACCTCTCGTCCTTGGCGGGCGCTACGCCTTCGCCCCCTACCCCGACGCCGAGAAGGAGGCGCTGGCGCTGGCGCGGCGCCTGCGCGAGACCATGCGGATCTCGAAATATGTCGCGCTCGGCAGCGCCTCCGTGCGCACCACCTATGTCGACGGCGGCCAGCATCCGAGCTTTACGGCGCAGCTCGCCCGCGGCGCCGACCTCGGCATGGTGAGCCGGCCCGAGGCGCTCGCCTACGCCGGCTTCGACGAGGTGCTGAGCCCGGCGCGCGGGCTTTGCGCGCGCAAGGGCGGCTGCCCCGAGACGATCATGGCCGGCCCTTCGCCCGCGCGGGCGAAGCCGGCGGCGGGCGACGTTCTGGCCGCCGCGGCCGATCTCGCGCCGAACGCCGACATGACCCCGGCGGCCGAGATGGCCCCCGAGCCGGCTGGCGAAGCCACGCCGCCGGACGCCGCCGCGTCGAGAGCCGCGGGACGAATCACCTTCGCCGCCGCAAGGGTCGTCGCCCTGCGCCAGCCCGAGCCCACGACGCTGCGGCCGACGCGCCTGTCCTATGAGCTGCAGCTCAAGACGCCGCCGCAGACGCTGATCGCCGGGGCCATGCCGATCCTCCCCGACGCCTGGTTCTGACGCCTGGCTCAGCCCCCGGCCTTCGCTCAGGCGAACGCCCTGCCGCGCTTGCGCTGCGCGACCGGCTGCGCCTCCGGCCGGGCCACGGGAGCCGAGAGGCGCCGCAGCACGCCGATCGACGGCGCGAAGAAATAGGCGCCGCCGACCATGAGAATGAAGCGCGCGAAATCAAAGGCCGGCTTGCGCGCGCCGTCTCCCGAATCCGGCGCCGCTCCGACGAAGCGCTGCGGCGCGTCCGGCTGGCCGATACTGGTCCTCGATCGAGGCGACATGGCATTTGAACAGAAGGCCGCGCCGTATCTCGTCGCTTGACGCGCCGGCCACCGCCGCGTCCTCGGCAAGTTCCGGCCCAAAGGCTATTCCGCGCCGCGTCATGCGACGCGTCTGCGTGCGCGCTCCGGCCGGCTTCACGACCTTCTTCTTGCGCGGATCGACGTCGCCCGGAACGTCGTCGCGCGGACAGGCCTTGCGAGTATGCGCGGCGGAGGGACATCTGACGCCTTGGCGGTCGTCGCGCCGTTCTTCATGTGGTCAGAGATCTCGCCCTCGACGCGGTCGCCGTCGCTCGTGAAGCTGTCGGCCTCCGCATCCTGCCCCGGCGCGCGCCGATCGTCATTGTCGCCGCGCGAGGGACGAGAAACGCGTCGCCCTTCACGCGGCCCCGCGCGCCAGGCTGGGAGACGCCGTCGGCCAAGCCGAAACGCTCATGCCCTTCCGTCGGCTTGAGGCGCAGGTCGCCGACCCCGGAGGCGACCTTCCTCCGCCCGTCGGCGGCGGCCTCTGAGAGATCCCATGAAACATGCCCGCCTGCATGGAGCCGGCGAGGATGAACATGCCGTGGATCGTCGCCTTGGCGGCGGCGGCCGGCGCGGCGGAAACCGTTCAGGCTTCGCCGCGCCGGCGCGCGTCAAACAGCGCCAGCGCCTCGTCGGCGAGAAGTCCGCCTTCGATCTCCATCGCGGCGAAGGGCGCCGCCGCGGCGAGGGCGCGCGCGCCGATTTCGATCTGGCCGAGCTTTTCGGCGAGCCGCGGAATCGACGCCCCATACACGAGCCGGTCGATTCCACACCAGAGACTCGCGCCCATGCACATGGCGCAGGGCTCTCCCGTGGCGTAGAGCGTCGCGCCCCTCAGCCGTTCGGCGCGCCCGGCGGCGATCACGGCGCGCAGCGCCTCCATTTCGGCGTGGGCGGTCGGGTCGCGCGCCGAGCGCCCGCGGTTGCGCCCGCGCGCGAGAAGGGCGCCGTCGCGCGTCACGACGGCGCCGAAGGGAAGATCCCCGAGCGCCGCCTCGTCGAGGGCGACGCGCATGAAGTCTTCGTCGCCCTCGCGTCCCGGCATGGCTCGCCTCCCCGAGCGCCGTTTTCCGGCGCGAATCGATCCGCGCCCGAAGCGGCGCGAAAGCGCCCGCGGTTTTGCGCCGGCCTGGCGAAAATCCTGCGCCTTTTCGGGCGGGCCCGCTAGATCTTCATCGTTCCCGTTTCGACGAAACGCTGGTGCCAGGACAGCGCCTCGCCGAGCAGGCAGGGAGACTGGCGCCCATAGGAGCCCTTTTCGGCGCGGGCGAAATAATCCTCGAGCATCGGCCGGTAATCGGGGTGCGCGCAATTGGCGATGATCACCGCCGCGCGCTGGCGCGGCGACAGGCCGCGCAGGTCGGCGAGCCCCTGCTCGGTGACGAGAATCTGCACGTCCTGCGAGATATGGTCGACATGGCTCGCCATCGGCACGATCGCCGAGATCGCGCCGCCCTTGGCGGTCGAGGGCGTCATGAAGATCGACAGATAGGCGTTGCGGGCGAAATCGCCCGAGCCGCCGATGCCGTTCTGGATGCGCGAGCCCATGACATGGGTCGAGTTCACGCGGCCGTAGATGTCGGCCTCGATCAGCCCGTTCATGGCGACGCAGCCGAGCCGGCGCACGAGTTCGGGATGGTTCGAGATCTCCTGCGGGCGCAGGATCATCCTGTCGCGGAAGCTTTTCATGTCGGCGTTGATCCGCTCGGCCGCCTCGGGGCTGAGCGAGAAGGCGGTGGCCGAGGCCATGCGCAGCTTGCCGGCGGCGAGCAGGTCGAGCATGCCGTCCTGGATCACCTCGGTGTAGGAGGTCATGTTCTCGAAGGGGGCGTCGAGGAGCCCGGTCAGCACGGCGTTGGCGACGTTGCCGACGCCCGACTGGAGCGGCAGCAGGCTCTGCGGCAGCCGGCGCCGCGCGACCTCGTGCCGGAAGAATTCGACGAGATGGCCGGCGATCGCCTTCGCCGCCGCGTCGGGGGCGGCGAAGGGCGCGTTGCGGTCCGGCGCGTTGGTCTCGACGACGGCGACGACCTTGTCGAGGTCGCAGCGGAAATAGGGCTCGCCGATGCGCTGGTCGGGCTTCGTCAGCGGGATCGGCACGCGGTCCGGCGGCAGCGCCGTGCCGTAATAGATGTCATGCATGCCCTCGAGCGCTTCGTTCTGCCAGGCGTTGACCTCGAGGATGATCGACTTCGCCTGGTCGAGCCAGGTCTTGTTGTTGCCGACCGACGAGGAGGGGATCAGCGCGCCGTCGGCGGCGACGCCGGAGACCTCGACCACCGCCGTGTCGAGCGTTCCGAGAAACCCCTGCCAGGCCATCGGCGCGACCTGGCTCAGATGCATGTCGACATAGTCCATCTCGCCGCGATTGATTCTCTCGCGCAGATAGGGGTCGGTGTTGAACGGAAGGCGAAACTCGATGCCGTCGGCCCGCGCCAGCGCGCCGTCGAGCTCCGGCCCGGTCGAGGCGCCGGTCCACACGCGCACCCGGAACGGATGGCCCGCCGCCCGCGCCTCCTCCATGCGCAGCGCGAGCGCCATCGGCACAGCCTTCGGATAACCTGATCCGGTAAAGCCGCTCATGCCGACGGTGGACCCCGAGGCGATCAGCGAGGCGGCCTTTTCGGCGCTGACCACTTTCTGGGCGAGCTTCGCGCACTGGATTCGTCCCAATCTCCCAACTCCCTGTTCTCGGCGCGGCGCGGACGACGCGAGGTCCGGCGCCCGTTCGGCGCCGGAAAAGGTTCGATTAGTCAGGCGCGGCGGACGCCGCCATCGCGCAAAACGACTAGAACCGGGCCTTATCGTCGCAGGCGCGCGCGGATTTGCGCGAGATCAAGCCGGCTTGCGCGCGCCGGCGCGCGGCGCTAGGGTCGGATTTCGCCCTGGGGTGCCGCCAAGACGGCGGCTGAGATCATACCCATCGAACCTGAATCTGGATAATGCCAGCGCAGGGACCGGCCGAAACGCGCGACGCGCCGATGATTCGTCATCCGCCCCGCCGTCCCCCGCCAGCGAAGGCATTTCGGACGCGCGGAGGAGCTCGCATGAACATCCATGACAAGGCGCAGCGGCAACGGCCCGAAAGCGTGACCTGCGGGCCGCTGCCCGGCTCGCGCAAGATCCATGTGAGCCCAATGGGCTGGCCGGACGTTTCCGTGCCCTTCCGCGAAATCGCGCTCGACCCTTCCGCCAACGAGCCGCCGGTTCGCGTCTATGACGCCTCCGGCCCCTACACCGAGGACGGGCGCGGGATCGACCTTTCGGCCGGCCTGCCGCGCCTGCGCGAGCCCTGGATCGCGCGGCGCGAGGGGCTTGAGCGCTATGAGGGGCGCGCGGTGAAGCCCGAGGACAATGGCTCGGCGCCGCCGGACCGGCTCGCTCCGCCCTGCCCCGCCGTGACCGCGCCGCGGCGCGGGCGGCCCGGCGCGCGCGTCACGCAATATGAGTTCGCCCGCGCCGGCGTCGTCACCGAAGAGATGGTCTTTGTGGCGGCGCGCGAAAATCTCGGCCGCGAGACGATGCTTCAGGACGCGCAGGCGCGCATCGCCGACGGCGAGAGCTTCGGCGCCGAAATCCCGGCCTTCATCACGCCCGAATTCGTGCGCGACGAGATCGCGCGCGGGCGCGCCATCATCCCGGCCAACGTCAACCATCCCGAACTCGAGCCGATGATCATCGGCCGCAACTTTCTGGTGAAGGTCAACGCCAACATCGGCAATTCGGCGGTCACCTCCTCGGTCGCCGAGGAGGTGGAGAAGATGGTGTGGGCGATCCGCTGGGGCGCCGACACGGTGATGGACCTCTCGACCGGCCGCAACATCCACAACATCCGCGACTGGATCATCCGCAACTCGCCCGTGCCGATCGGCACGGTGCCGATCTACCAGGCGCTCGAAAAGGTCGACGGCGACCCGACGAAGCTCACCTTCGAGCTGTTCCGCGACACATTGATCGAGCAGGCCGAGCAGGGCGTCGACTATTTCACCATCCACGCCGGCGTGCGCCTCGCGCATATCCCGCTGACCGCGAAGCGCACGACGGGCATCGTCTCGCGCGGCGGCTCGATCATGGCGCGCTGGTGCCTCGCCCACCACCGCGAGAGCTTCCTCTACGAGCGCTTCGACGAGATCTGCGAGGTCATGCGCGCCTATGACGTGTCGTTCTCGCTCGGCGACGGGCTGCGCCCCGGCTCGATCGCCGACGCCAATGACCGCGCGCAGTTCGCCGAGCTCGAGACGCTGGGCGAATTGACGAAAATCGCCTGGGACAAGGGTTGCCAGGTGATGATCGAAGGCCCCGGCCACGTGCCGATGCACAAGATCAAGGTCAACATGGAGAAGCAGCTCAGGGAGTGCCACGAGGCGCCGTTCTACACGCTCGGGCCGCTGACCACCGACATCGCGCCGGGCTACGATCATATTACGTCGGGCATCGGCGCGGCGATGATCGGCTGGTTCGGCTGCGCCATGCTCTGCTATGTGACGCCGAAGGAGCATCTCGGCCTGCCCGACCGCGACGACGTCAAGACCGGCGTCGTCACCTATCGCATCGCCGCCCACGCCGGCGACCTCGCCAAGGGGCATCCCGCCGCGCAGCTGCGCGACGACGCGCTGAGCCGCGCGCGCTTCGACTTCCGCTGGAACGACCAGTTCAACCTCGGCCTCGACCCCGACACGGCGCGGCTGTTCCACGACGAGACGCTGCCCAAGGACGCGCACAAGAGCGCGCATTTCTGCTCGATGTGCGGGCCGCAGTTCTGCTCGATGAAGATCACGCAGGACCTGCGCGACGAGGTCGCGGCCATGGAGCGCGAGCGTGCGAAGGGCATGGCCGAAAAGAGCGCCGAATTTCTGGAGGGCGGCGCGAAGCTCTATGTCTGAGCGGCGCGCGGTCCTGAGCTGAGCGCGCGGCGCCCCTGACGGGGCCGCGCGCCGCCGGCGCGAAAGCTGAAAGGCTGGAGACAGACAAAGCCCGCCCGCGCGAAAGCAGCGGGGCGGGCTCTCCGGCTCCGCGCCTTGCGAGACGCGTCAGGCCATGTACTGGCCGCCGTTGGCGCTGAGCGTCGACCCGGTGATGAAGCCGGCCTCGTCAGAGACGAGGAAAGCGACGCAGCGGGCGATCTCCTCGGGCTCGCCGAGACGGCCCGTCGGAATGAGCGGCAGGATCTTCTTGTCGAGCACGTCCTTCGGCACGGCGCGGACCATTTCGGTGGCGATATAGCCCGGGCAGACGACGTTGACGGTGATTCCCTTGCCCGCGCTTTCGAGCGCCAGCGCCTTGGTGAATCCGATGTCGCCGGCCTTCGAGGCCGAATAGTTCGCCTGGCCGAACTGGCCCTTCTGGCCGTTGATCGACGAGATGCTGACGATGCGGCCGAAGCCGCGCTCGCGCATGCCCTCGATCACCGGGCGGGTCATGTTGAACAGCGAGTTGAGATTGGTGTTGATGACCTCGAACCACTGCTCGGGCGTCATCTTGTGGAACGGCGTGTCACGGGTGATGCCGGCGTTGTTGACGAGAATCTCGACGGGGCCGAGGTCGGACTCGACCTGCTTCAGCCCTTCCGCGCACTGCTTGTAGTTGGAGACGTCCCACTTGTAGACGGGGATTCCGGTCTCCTCCTTGAACGCCGCGGCGGCGGCGTCGTTGCCGGCGTAATTCGCCGCAACGGCGTAGCCCGCCCCCTTCAGCGCCTTGCTGATCGCCGCGCCGATGCCGCGCGTCCCGCCGCTGACCACTGCCACTCGCGCCATGTTCGTCTCCCTATCCGGCGTTGCGCCGTTGTTATCGCGCCTCGCTGACCGCAGGGCGCAGGTTGATGCGATGATTTTCGCCCGGCCTCGCGAACGGGGCCGGGCTCAATGCAATGTGGAAAAACGCCTTCGCGCCCTTAGCGCTCGATGGTCAGGGCGATGCCCATGCCGCCGCCGATGCACAGCGTGGCGAGGCCTTTCTTGGCGTCGCGGCGCTTCATTTCATGCAGCAGGGTGACGAGGACGCGTGCGCCCGAAGCGCCGATCGGATGGCCGATGGCGATGGCGCCGCCGTTGACGTTGACCTTGTCGGGGTCGAGGGCGAGGTCCTTGCAGACCGAGAGCGACTGCGCGGCGAAGGCCTCGTTGGCCTCGATGAGGTCAAGGTCGGAGACTTTCCAGCCGGCCTTTTCGAGCGCCTTGCGCGAGGCCGGAATCGGGCCCGTGCCCATGATCGCCGGATCGACGCCCGCGGTCGCCCAGGAGGCGATGCGGCCGAGCGGCTCAAGGCCGCGCTTCTGCGCCTCTTCGGCGGTCATCAGCACCACCGCGGCGGCGCCGTCGTTGATGCCCGAGGCGTTGCCGGCGGTCACCGTGCCGTCCTTGTTGAAGGCCGGGCGCAGCTTGGCCAACGCGTCGAGCGTCGCGCCCTGGCGGATGAACTCATCCTTGTCGAAGGTGACGTCGCCCTTCCGCGTCTTGATGACATAGGGGAGGATCTCGTCGTCGAAGCGGCCGGCCTTCTGCGCCGCCTCGGCCTTGTTCTGCGAGGCCACGGCGAAGCGGTCCTGCTCGTCGCGCGAGAGCTGCCATTTGACGGCGATGTTCTCGGCCGTCTGGCCCATGTGGTAGCCGGCGAAGGCGTCGGTCAGGCCGTCGGTGAGCATGGTGTCGCCGAGCTTGAGCTCGCCCATCTTCACGCCGGAGCGCAGATAGGCCGAATGCTGCGCCTGCGACATGCTCTCCTGGCCGCCCGCCACGACGATCGCGGCGTCGCCCGCGGCGATCTGCTGCATGCCGAGCGCCACCGTGCGCAGGCCCGAGCCGCAGAGCTGGTTGACGGCGAAGGCGGTGCGCTCGGCCGGCACGCCGGCCTTCATCGCGGCCTGCCGCGCGGTGTTCTGGCCCTGGCCGGCGGTGAGCACCTGGCCGAGAATCACTTCGTCCACCTCGCCCGCGTCGACCTTGGCGCGCTCCAGCACGCCCTTGATGACGGCGGCGCCAAGCTCATGAGCGGGGACGCTGGCGAGGGCTCCGTTGAAAGAGCCGACGGCGGTGCGCGCCGCGCTCACGATGACGATATCTGACATTAGGCACATCCTCCTTGGGCCCCCGGTCAGCGGCCGGCGGCAAGCTGAAAGCGTTCTTCATTGCGTTGTCACGACGCCCGCCACTGGTTTATCGCGGCGGCTGCGAAAAAGGGAGGGAAAAAATGGCCTCCAAAGGCCTTACGGGCGGTCCGGAGCGCCGCCCCCCTCGCCTGCGCCCGAAACGTCCGCCCGAAACGCCGGCCGCGCCCGCCGCCGCGCCGAGAATCCTTGAAAATAACTTGACCCGCGGGCTTGCTTGCAGGCACGCTTCCCGCACAATTACGGAGCGGGCCCGAACGTCGAGCCGGACCGCCCGTGGCGCGCCAGGGCAAGAGCGTCGACCGACCTCGAGCGCCGCGGACGGCGGCGTGAAGGGCACTTCAAGGGGAGCTAAGCTGATGGCGCATTCGGCTCAACTGGCGAGCTCCGCAGACAGGCGAGCGACCATGGCCACCGACAAGCAGCCGATCACCATCAAGAAATACGCCAACAGGCGGCTCTACAACACCGGCACCAGCGCCTATGTGACGCTCGAAGACCTCGCCGGGATGGTCAAGAAGGGCGAGGACTTCGTGGTCTACGACGCCAAGAGCGGCGAGGACATCACCCGCTCCGTGCTGACGCAGATCATCTTCGAACAGGAGGGCAAGGGCGGCCAGAGCCTTCTGCCCATCGCCTTTTTGCGCCAGCTCATCCGCTTCTACGGCGACAGCATGCAGATGCTGGTGCCGAGCTATCTCGAATTCTCGATCGACAAGCTGACGAGCGAACAGAGCAAGTTCCGCGACAAGATGGCCGGCGGGCCGCTGCAGCAGGGCGTCGGCCCGAGCTTCGCCTCGCTCGAGGAGCAGGCGCGCAAGAACATGGCCCTGTTCAGCCAGGCGCTCAGCATGTTCAGCCCCTTCGTGCCGCAGCTCCCCGCGCATGAGGAGCCGGCCGAGCCGGCCCCCGCCCCGCGCAGCGACATCGAGGAGATGAAGCGCCAGCTCGAGGAGATGCAGAAGAAAATCGAGGGCATGGCCTCGAAGGACTGAGCGCCGCGCAGGGCCGGCGCCCCAAAAGCCCCGCCGCGCCCGGATTGACCCGAATATGATTTGGGCCGCGCCTGCGGTTGGACTACATTGCGCCGCATGACCCACCGTGCGGAGACACTGAAGCGTTGAACGCGACCTATCTTCACGCGCTCGCGGGCGGGGCGCTCATCGGCCTCGCCGCGGCCGCCTATCTGCTTCTTCTCGGCCGCGTCGCCGGCGTCAGCGGCGCGCTCGGCGCGGCGCTCGCCTTCAGGCCGCAAGAGGGCCTGCGCAATCTCGCCTTCCTGTTCGGCGTCTTCTGCGGCCCGTTTCTTTATTACATGGTCTTCGGCGGCGTCCCGACGGCGCGGTTCGAATCGTCCTATCCGGTCCTGATCCTCGCCGGCCTGCTCGTCGGCTTCGGCGCGCGGCTCGGCTCGGGCTGCACCTCCGGCCATGGCGTCTGCGGCCTCGCGCGGCTGTCGCCGCGCTCCTTCGCGGCGGTCGCAACCTTCATGGCCACGGCGATCGCCACCGTCGCCCTCATGAACGCGGCGGGCGTGAAATGAGCGGCCAACACGCTCCCCTCGGCGGCCTCGCGGCGAAATCGCTCGCCTCGCTGTTCTGCGGCCTCCTGTTCGGCTTCGGCCTCTCCCTTTCGGGCCTCATCGATCCCGCGCGCGTGCGCGGCTTCCTCGACATTTTCGGCGCCTTCGACCCGACCCTCGCCTTCGTCCTCGGCGGCGCGGTGATCGTGTCCTTTCTTGGCGTGCGCGCCGCGCGGACCCTGCCCCGCCCCGTGCTCGACGACCAGTTTCACACGCCCGGCAAGGGCCGGATCGACGCGCGGCTCATCGCCGGCGCGGCGGTCTTCGGCGTCGGCTGGGGCATGGCCGGAATCTGCCCCGGCCCGGCGCTCGCCGGCCTCGCGCTCGGCCTGCCGAAATTCTTCGTCTTCGTCGTGGCGCTCGTCGCCGGCGTTCTTCTGCATGACCGGGTCTTCGCGGCGAGGCGGGCCGCCCCCCCGCTGCGGAGCGGGACGGCGATCGACGCGCCGCGCGACGCCGTCGACGCATGAACGCGCCGCCCGCCGTCGCCAATCTGTTCGACCTCGCCGGCGTCTCGCCCGCGGCGGAGGATTTCGCGCCCCTCGTCGCGCGGCCCGGCCTGCGCATCGAGCGCATCGTCTCGCATGGCCAGGCGACGCCCGAGGGCGAATGGCTCGAGGAGCCCTACGCCGAATGGGCCGTGCTGCTCTGCGGCCGCGCCGGCCTGCGCTTTGAGGGCGCGGACGAGCCGCTCGCGCTCAAGCCCGGCGACCATCTGTTGATCGAGGCCGGCCGCCGTCATCGCGTCGAATGGACCGACCCGTCGCAGCCGACCGTCTGGCTCGCCGTGCACCACGCCTGACGCCATGGCCGCCGAAATGTTCGCGTCCCTCGCGCAGGCCCTTCGGCTCCCCTCCGCCCTGCGCCTTCCGCTCGCCCTGCGCCTCGCCCTGCGCGAGCTGCGCGGCGGCTTTTCGGGCCTCTATGTGCTCGTCTTCTGCCTCGCGCTCGGCGTCGCGGCCATCGTCGGCGTCGGCGCGCTGTCGCTGTCGCTCCGGGACGGGCTCGCGCGCGAGGGCGCGGCGATCCTTGGCGGCGACCTCGCCGTCGAGCTCGTCCAGCGCGCCCCGAACGGCGCGGAGCGCGCGCTCATCGAAGGCGCCGGCCGCGTCTCCGAGATCGTGATGATGCGCGCCATGGCGCGGGCGGCCTCGGGCGAAGCGGCGATGGTCGAGATCAAGGCGGTCGATTCGGCCTACCCTCTCGCCGGCGCCCTCGCGCTCGATCCGCCGGAGCCGCCGCAGGCGGCGCTCGCCGCGCAGGGCGGCGTGTTCGGCGTCGCCGTCGACCCGGCGCTGCCGCCGCGCCTCGGCCTCAGGCTCGGCGACGTCATGCGCATCGGCGAGGGGCGCTATCGGCTCGAGGCGCTCGTGACGCGCGAGCCCGACGAGCTCGCCAGCGGGATCGGCTTTGGCCCGCGCGTGCTGATGAGCATGGAAGGGCTCGAAGCCTCGGGGCTGGCGCGGCCCGGCGCTTTGTTTCGCCATGTCGCGCGCGTGGCCCTGCCGCAGGACGGTCGCGCGCCGGCGTCGGACGCCGCCGTGCGCGCCGCCGCGCAAAGACTTCGCGCCGCCGCGCCCGAGGCCGGCTGGGAGATCCGCACGCGCGACAACGTCTCGCCGCAGTTCTCGCGCAATCTTGACCGCTTCTCGCAGTTTCTGACGCTCATTGGCCTCGCCGCCCTGATCGTCGGCGGCGTCGGCGTCGCCAACGCGGCCGAGGCCTATGCGCTCAGGAAGCGCCGCGCCGTGGCCGCGCTGAAGACGCTCGGAGCCGGCGGAAGCTTCGTCTTCTCGCTCATGCTGACCGAGGTCATGCTGGTCGCGCTCGCCGGCGTCGCGCTCGGCGCGGCGCTCGGATCGGCCTTTCCATTCGTCGCGGCGGGCCTGTTCGGCGCGCTCCTGCCGTTTCCGCTGGCGCCGGCCGTCCATCCCGCGGCGATCGCCGAGGGCGCGCTTTACGGGCTCCTGACCGCCTTCGCCTTCAGCGTTCGCCCGCTTGGCCGCGCCCATGACGCGCCGGCGCAGGCGGTGTTCCGCGAGAGCGTCGAGGACGAGGAGGCGCGCCCGCGCCTGCGCTACCGCCTGCTCGCGCTTGGCGCGGCGGCGCTGCTTGCGGGCTCGGCCCTCGCCCTGTCGGACGACCGCAGGATCGCGCTGGTCTTCGTCGGCGCGATCCTCGCCGCTTATGGGCTGATGCGCCTCGCCGCCGCCTTCGTCACGGCCGGCGCGCGCCGCGCGGGGCGGCTCGGGCCCGCGCCGCTGCGGCTCGCCCTCGCCAGCGTCCGGCGCCCCGGCGCGCTCGCGCCGGCGCTCTTGCTGTCGCTCGGCCTCGGTCTCGCGCTCATCGTCGCCCTCGCCCTCGTCGACGCCGGCGTCCGCGCGGACCTCGCCAGCGGGCGCGGCGGAAAAACGCCGAGCTTCTTTTTCCTCGACGTGCCGGGCGGCGAGGCCGAGGCCTTCGCCGCTTTCGTCAAAGCGCGCGCCCCGCAGGCCGAGCTCGCGCTCGCGCCCATGTTGCGCGGGCGCATCACCCGGCTCGCCGGGCGCCCGGCCGAGGCGGCGAAGCCCGGAGACAGCGCCGCCTGGGCGCTGCAGGGAGACCGCGGCCTCACCTTCGCCGACGCGCCGCCGCCGGGCTCAACGGTGGTCAAGGGCGAATGGTGGCCGAAGGACTACGCCGGCCCCCCGCTCGTCTCGCTCGAAGACCGCGTCGCCGAAGGGCTCGGGCTCGACGTCGGCGACGAGATTTCGGTCAATGTGCTCGGCCGCACGCTGACCGCGCGCGTCGCCAGCCTGCGCAAGGTGCAGTGGCGCGGCATGGGCCTCAATTTCGTGCTGGTGTTCTCGCCCGGCGCCTTCGCCGGCGCGCCCTACAATATGGTCGCGACCCTCACGCCGCCGGCCGGCGCCTCGCCCGAAACGGAGACGGCGCTGTCGCGCGCGCTCGCCGCCGCCTGGCCGTCGGTCACGAGCGTGCGGGTCAAGGAGGCGCTCGACGCGGCGGGCCTCGTCGTCGACAAGCTCGCCGCCGCCGTGCGCGCGGCCTCGGCCTTTTCCGCCGCCACGGCGATTCTCGCCCTCGCCGGCGCGATCGGCGCGCGCCAGAGCGCGCGCGCGCGTGAGGCCGCCATCCTCAAGACGCTCGGCGCGACGCGCGGCCGCATCCTCGCCGCCGCCGCCTGGGAATTCGGGCTGCTCGGCGCGGCCGCGGCGCTCGCCGGGGCGCTGATCGGCGCGGGCGCGGCCTTCGCCGTCGCGCGATGGGCCATGGATCTCGATTTTTCGCCCGACTGGCGGATCGCGCTCGCCGCCGCCTTCGCCGCGCTCGCGGCGGTCCTGGCGCTTGGTCTTGCGGCGTCTTTACGGGCGCTGTCGCTGCCGCCGGCGCCCGTCCTGCGCGAGCTTTAAGCCGGGTTTTCGCCACGCCGCGCCCGCCGGCGCGCAAGGCCAAATTCAAGAATTATCAAGAATTGGCGGACGACGCTTGACGAGACCCTCCCCGCCATACAGATAATCCCGCGTGTCGCGATGCAAGCCTCACAATCGAAACGAGCATTGTGCAATCACGCGTTTGTAAATTTAAGTCCCGCGCTTCATTCCTAGCCTTGACCGAAAGGGTTCGCCCTGCGCCAAGACAAACACAAAGCCGAACACGAACCGGAAAAACCTGTTCGGCGACGTTCCCCGGAAATGAGGTCAGGGGCGAAGCCGCGCCCATGCGCCAGGACCAAAAGCGCCGCGCCGTAAAGACAGCCTCGATCGCGGCTGGCCCGCAGGGCGGCGCCGCCCAGGCGGGGGGTGGAGACAGCTAAGATCATGCCTATTTCCTTGCGGGCCGACAAAGATTTCCTTGCGATCCTCGCCGCGCGGAGCCTCTCCGCCCGGCTGTGGCCGGGGAGGCATGTTCGGGAGTCGGCCTGCCATGCGCGTCGCGCCTTCGATGGAGCTTGAAGTTTTCGACGGGCGCCGCAAGGCCACGCTCCCGATGCGCGCGCTGCTCAACGCCGTTCCGGGCTCTTTTCTGCTCGTCGCGCCGCCAGCCATCGCCCTGCTGTTCTGGCTTCTGCCGTTCAACAGACAGAACGCCGACGCGCTGACGATCATGTTCGGCTGCATCGCCGCGCTTCTGCTCATGATGATCGCCAATCTGTGCGACGCCCGGCCGCGACCGATCCATCTGCTGACCTGCATATATCTTATCTTCTACTTTCTTCTGCCTGGCTATTTCCATGTGGCCTATGGGCAGTATCCTTTCTTCCAGGCCGGCTATTCTCCGGCCCAGGTGCTGAACGCCGCGATCGTCGTCGCCGTGTTCATCTGCTGCTTTTTTCTCGGCTACAGCGTCCAGATCGCCATCGGCGACTGCGCCCGCCGCGCCGTGCCGCACCGCCTCATGCTCGCGACCCTCCTGTGCGGCGTCACCGCCCTCGTCTGCGCGGCGGCCGTCGGCTTCGGCACGTTCCTTCAGACGATCCGGGAGGCGAACGCGCTGCAGGCCGCGGGCAGCGTCTCGCCGACGCCGTTCAAGCTCGTCTTCGGCGCGCTGGCGCGCTCGTCGAGCTTCTTTGGATTCCTGTTCGGCGTCTTTCTCTACCGGATTGAAAAGAGCGCGGGCAATCTGTTCGCCGCCCTGTTCGGCGCGGGCGTGTTTTTCCTCCTGAACTCGCCGCTCGCCGTCACGCGCTTCATTCTCGGCAGCTATATCATCTCGACCTTCCTGGTCCTGACCAAGTTCAGCAGGGTCCAGAAATTCATCATCGCCGCCGCCCTCATTTCGGCGCAGGCCGGCCTTTTCTCCTATATCAGCTACCTGTCGCGCGGCGATCTTTCGGCGAGCTTCACATGGTCGCCACTCGAAGAATTCACGAAAAGCGGCGACTTCGACGGCTTCCAGTCGACGATCAACGTCGTCGCGATGCATGACGAGCTCGGCGGAAAAGGCGGCGTCAACATCGCCTCGGCGCTGTTTTTCTTCGTGCCCCGGCCGTTGTGGCCGGAAAAATCGGGCGGCACGGGCGGCGAAGCCGCGCTTTTCTTCGGCTATCCGATGTATAATATATCATCGCCGCTGCCGTCGGAGTTCTACATAGATTTCGGCATTCCGGGCGTGATCGTCTTTTCGCTGCTGTTTGGCCTGCTCATCCGCATGGGCGACGACCGCTTCGCGTTCTACAAGGAGCGATCGGACTATCTCGGCCAGATCATGATGGCGACGGTCGCCTCCTATATCTTCATCATCCTGCGCGGCTCGCTCGTCGGCACGCTCGGGCCGTTCATGGTGTCGATCGCGCTCGCCTTCGTTTGCCATCGGCTCGTCTGCGTCCCGGCGCCGGCCGCGACATTTTCAGGCGTCGCCGCGCGGGACGGGTGAGCGGCGCTCCCTTTCCGAAAAGACATTCGCGCGTCATTCACGCCGCGCCCTTCGTCGGCGAAGGCCGTGTTTCGTCGCTGGATCGCCCTGCGGCATTACGCCGCAAATGCCATAACCCGCGCCCGAGTCTCCCTCGCCCGCCGCTCCCTGCGCGCGTCGCGCTCAAGCGCCGCCGCCGCAGGCCGCCCGCTCTTGCGCGACGTTTTTTTGGCGCAAGCCCCACACAAGCGGAACGATTTTTACTGCTCGTGCGATTCCATAGGTTGTAGGCGGCTGACGGCCCGGACCAAGATGACTAGTGACGTTTTTCAAAATTTACACATTACAGACAAAATTCCGTTTTACGCCTGATCCTCGACGGTTCGGCCGGGGGGATTTCTAGTCGAATCGCAAAAGGACCACGGCGAAGGGGAAAAGCCGGTTATGTCATGCGAGACGAAAGCTAAGTCATCTTATGTTCCGAGGGGGTCGCGATCGCGCGTCATCGAAGGCGCGGCCGCTTTCTTACTTGCCCTTATGTTCCTGATCCCGAACCTTGCTTCGAGGGCCGTCGCCGCGGACCAACCATTCGCGGCCCTGTCGTCAGACGAAGTCCTGAATTCGTCAAAGAACGTGTTCGCCCATTATGTCTTTGCGCCTCTTCAGACGCAGCAGAACGATTATTGGCCGAACAGCACCTGCATGTACTACATTATTCCGAAGAATACGCCGAATTCGGCCGGGAACCAGCGTCTCTGCCCATCGCCTTCGCCGAGTTCCGGCTCAGCTTCAACTTACATTATTGACAATCTGAAGGCCGAAATCGTCCGCATGATTGCGCGCGGCATCAACGGCATCGCGATCAATCTGTTCTCGACCTGCGACTGGTCGCAGTCGGGCGCGAATTGCGGCGGCAATCCGGGCAGCGGAGGCAAGGCCGGCTATCCCGGCGCGCTCATCAACGTGCTGCGCGCCGCGGCGGCGGTCGACAAGCGCTTCAAGGTGCTGCCGATGCCGGACATGACGGCCGGGATCAAGCCGACCGACCTTCCGAACATGTGGACCGCGCCGATCGACGGCACCACGATTTACAACCACCCCAACATCTATCGCTGGGCCGATTCGAACAATTATCCGCAGCTCTCGCCATTTTGCACCGAGTGCTTCCCGGCCTCGCAATATGCGACCGCCCTGTCGGTCATGAAGTCGAACGGCACGCCTGTTTCCTGGGGTCCCGTGTTCGGCAGCGGCGGCTGCAACGGCCAGGCCAACGGCTGCACCTTCTCGTCCTACGCCAGCCTGCCGACCGCGACGCTCAACGGCATGCATGACGTCAGCACCGACCGCACGAGCGCCGCGCGCGTGCTCGCCAACGTCGGCGGCGTGTCGAAAGGCGCGCCCTATGGCGGCGGCACGAAGATCAACTGGACCGGACCGGTCAAGCTGTTCGGCGGCATGGGCCCGCAGGCCTATCAGAGCGCCAGCGGCACCGTCTATGAAGCCCATAACAGCGAAGCCTACCGCGCCGCCTGGGAGTCCCAGATCGCGCTCGGCTCCGCCCTCGGCGACGTGATGATCTTCACCTGGAACGACTACGGCGAGGGCACGGCCATCGCGCCGTCGCAGAACCAGTACAATCATCCCTCGATGGGCTTCTACGATCTCACGGGCTATTACACCACCTGGCTGCGCAAGGGCTCGCCGCCTGAGATCACCGACGACGCCATTGTCTATTTCTACCGTCGCCAGAGCTATTCGGCCGCCCATAACGCGACCATCTCCGGCCTGTCGAAGCGTCCGACCATCCCCTCCTGGAACCTGCCGGCCTATGACGAGATCGAACTCGTGGCCTTCGTGAAGGACGACGCCGAGATCTGCATCTGGGACGGCAAGAAGCTGACGACGATAAAGGTCAAGAAGGGAATGAACGTGCTTCGCGCGCCCCTCGTCGCCGGATCGCCCCAGTTTTTCGTCTACCGCAACAGCGTCAAGCTCATCGACGTCAAGGGCTGGCCGACCTATGGTTCGGGCCAGATCCCGGCGGGCTCGGTGTCGGGCCTCACCATGTGCTCCAACTGCTTCCCGGCCGGCATTCCCGACCCGATCTATTACAGCGGCAGCACCTTCAACTGGAGCAACGGGGTCGCCCTCAACGGCTCCGACATGAGCAGCGTGGCGCTCAACCCGGCGACGCCCGCCGCCTGCGAAACGAAGTGCTGGAACGATTCGAGCTGCAAATCGTGGCAGTTCTCGTCCTCGGTCTGCAAGCTCAAGAACGGCTCGCCGCGCGAGAGCCTCGCCAAGGGAGTCGCTTCGGGCCACAAGCTGCGCTTCTGAGCGCCGCCTTCGCGTGCCGAACGCCTTGAATGAAAGCGCCCGCAAGGTCCTCCTTGCGGGCGTCTTCGTCTGGGAGCCACGGGGCCTTCACGACGTGCGGGCGCTTCGCCGGAGCGCAGACGTCAAAACGAGGCCTGGCGATCAGGCGACGCTAGCGTTTTCAGTAAAAGTTGCAGACTTTTACGTTAAGAAAATGCGTAAAAACAAGATGTTAGAGCATGCTCACGACTCGATGAACGCGCTCTAGAGGGTAGGATTGAAGACGATCGGCGCCGACATCATGCGCTCGTCGAGCGCCGTCGCCTTGACCATGGCGAAGACCAGCTCGCCGGACTTCAGACCGAGTTCGTCGACCGCCTTGCGCGTCGCCGTCGCGGCAAGCTTCTCCCCGCCTTCGAGCGCGAGGGAAATCGTGACCGACGGGCCGCCGTCCGCCTCGATCGACAGCACCGCGCCCGCGAGGATGTTGCGCGGGCTCAGCCCCTTGGGCGGCTCGACGGCCAGGATGACGTCGCTTGCGCGCACCGAGATGTTCACCGCGCGTCCCATGGGCCTGACCGCGCCGGCGACCCAGATCGAGCCCGCGGGATGCTTGAGCTCGGTCAGCCCATAGACGGGATCCTCGCGCCCCACCACCGCGGTCAGCGCCGACGCGCGCTCGAAACGGTCGTCCTCGAGCGCGACGTCCGCGCTGAACGCCTCGTTCGGCGCGCGCGCTAGAGCATTTTCAGCAAAAGTTGCAGACTTTGCGTTAAAAATGCGTCTAAAACAAGTAGTTAGAGCGCATTCGGCAGATCGACTCACTGAATGCGCTCAAAGCGCCAAAACCCGACGCCGGCCTCCGCAAGGCGGGATAAGCGGACGCGCGGCTTTGGCTTCGGGGCGCGCGAAGCCTCTTCGGGCGTCAGGCCTCCTCACCGTCCCGTATAGGCGCAGATCATCGCATAAAGATTAAAAACACCTTTATCTTGCGGCGCTTGACTATATCGCGCCGCGCCATACAAATAATCGCTCGCGTTGAAATCGGCGCGATGCATTTTTGAGCGCGCGTTTTACAATCACAAGGTTGTAATCTTCCTTCGCAGCTTACGCATCCGGCTTCGCCGGAACAACCGCATGATTCGCCGACGCTGGCGTCGCCTCTGCGGCTCGTCAGCCAGCTTTCTGGACAAGTTTCGACGCAGGCGGGGGAATAGTTAGATAATGTCTATTTTCCTTGCAGGCCGCCAAAGTTTTCTTCGCGATCTTCGCAAGGCCGCGCGGGCGGCTCGCGTCCGTCGCCGCGCCATATTGAGGAGCATCTCCGCCGTGCGCATCGCGCCTTCGATCGGGATTGAGGTTTTCGGCGCCCGCCGGAAGGCCTGCTCTCCCCATGCGCTCGCTTCTCAACGCCGTGCCGGGCTCGTTTCTGCTGGTCACGCCGGCCGCCATCGCGCTTCTGTTCTGGACTCTGCCCTTCAGCCGTCAATACGCCGATTCATTGACGATCCTTTTCGGCTGCATCGGCGCCCTGCTGCTGATGCTCATCGGCAATCTATGCGATTCCCAACCGCGGCCGATCCATCTTCTGACCTGCATATATCTCATCTTTTACTTCTTGCTTCCTGGCTATTTTCATGTGGCCTATGGGCAGTTTCCTTTCTTTCAAGCTGGCTATTCTCCGGCCCGGTGCTGAACGCCGCAATCGTCATCGCGGTGTTCATCTGTTGCTTCTTTCTCGGCTACAGCATCAACTCTCATCGGCGACGCCGCCCGCCAGGCCGTGCCGCATCGCCTCGCGCTCGCGACGATTCTCTGCGCTCTGACCGCGCTCGTCTGCACGCGACCGCGGTCGGATTCGGCACCTTTTTGCAGACGATCCGGGAATCGAACGCGCTGCCGCGGGCACGACGTCGCCGACGCCCATGAAGCTCGTTCTGGAGGCGCTGGCGCGCTCTTCAGTTTTCTCGGCTTTCTGTTCGGAATTTTCCTCTATCGGACCGAAGAAGGCCGGCGTACTTGTCGCTCTGTTCGGCGCGGGCGTTTTCCTGCTGAACTCGCCCCTCGCGGTCGCGCGCTTCATTTTCTCGGCAGCTATATCATCTCGACGTTTCTCGTCCTGTTCAAGTTCAACAGAATTCAGAAATTCATCATCGCCGCCGCCCATATCGGCGCGCAGGCGGGCTTGTTTTCCTACATCAGCTATCTGTCGCGCGGCGATCTCTCCGCAAGCTACGCCAGGTCTCCGCTCGAAGAATTCACGAAGAGCGGCGACTTCGACGGCTTGCAGTCAACCATCAACGTCGTCGCCATGCATGACGAGCTCGGCGGAAAAGGCGGCGTCAGCATCGCCTCGCCCTTCTTTTCTTCGTGCCCCAGCCGTTGTGGCCAGAAAAATCCGGAGGGACAGGCGGAGAAGCCGCGCTCTTCTTCGGCTATCCCATGTATAATATTTCTCGCCCTTCCGTCGGAATTCTATGTCGATTTCGGCATACCGGGCGTGATCCTGTTCTCCCTGCTGTTCGGCCTGCTCGTGCGCATGGGCGACGACCGTTTCGCTTTCTACAAGGAGCGGTCGGATTATCTCGGACAGATCATGATCGCGACGATCGCCTCTATATCTTCATTATCCTGCGCGGTTCGCTCGTCGGCACGCTGGGGCCGTTCATAGTTTCGGTCTCTCTCGCCTTCCTGTGCCACCGCCTCGTCTTGCGCGCCCGTCGTCCGGCGGGCGCCGCGAACAAACGCCTGAGCGCTCGGGACGCCTGACGCGCTTCGAACATTCGAGACGTAAAACGCGCGCTCGAGGCTGCGCCGCGACTGCCCGGCTCGGACGCGGCGCGCCGCAAGGGCCGTCTCGGCGGCGGTGAGCCCTGTTGCGACGTTACGCCGCAGGCCCGCAGAACAGCGCGGATTCAACCCTTCCGTCGCCGGTTTGAAGCTCTTTTTTCGACGTCATGACCGCCTTTTGAGCGGTCGCGCCCTCTCCGTAGAGGCGCGCGGCGTGGCGCAAGGCCCGCGCAAGCGGAACCAATTTTTTACTGCTCAGGCGATTCATAAGATGGGCTGCCAGGCGCGCCAAGCCCTGGATGATTAGTGACGTTTTTCAAAATTTACATTACAGACAAAATTCCGTTTTACGCCGAGCCTCACCGGTTCGGTTAGGGGATGATCTAGTCAGATCGCAAATGTGCCACGGCGAAGGGAAAGCCGGTTATGTCATGCGAGACGATAGCTAAATCATCTTGCCAGGCGACGCGTCGAGGGGCGCGTGTTCTCGGGCGCGTATCCTTGTTTTTACTCGTTCTTATAAGTCTGGCCGCCAATTTTTCATCGCGCGCCCTGGCCGCAGGGCAGCCTTACGTCGCCTTGACCACAGACGAGGTTCTTAATTCTTTCTAAGAATGTATTTCGCGCATTATGTTTTCGCGCCTCTTCAGACGCAGCAGAATGATTATTGGCCGAACAGCACCTGTGTATTATATTATTCCGTCCAATACGCCGAATTCTGCCGGCAATCAGCGGCTTTGTCCGTCGCCGTCGCCGTCGTCCGGCTCGGCTTCAACCCCATCATTGACAATCTGAAGGCTGAATTCGTCCGCATGATCGCGCGCGGGATCAACGGCATCGCGATCAATCTGTTTTCGACCTGCGACTGGTCGCAGTCGAGAACCAATTGCGCCGGCAATCCGGGCAGCGGCGGACGGGCTGGCTATCGGCGCGCTGATCAACGTGCTGCGCGCGGCGGCGGCGGTCGACAAGCGCTTCAAGGTGCTGCCGATGCCGGACATGACGGCCGGGATCAAGCCGACCGACCTGGCGAACATGTGGACCGCGCCCATCGACGGCACGACCATTTACAAGCACCCGAACATCTATCGCTGGGCTGATTCGAACAATTATCCCCAGCTCTCGCCCTTCTGCACCGAATGCTTTCCGGCTTCGCAATATGTGACCGCCCTGTCCGTCATGAAGGCGAACGGCACGCCGGTCTCCTGGGGCCCCGTGTTCGGCAGCGGCGGCGCGCAACGGCCAGGCCAACGGCTGCATCTTCTCGCCCTACGCCAGCATCCCGACGGCGACGATCAACGGCCTGCATGACGGCGACACGGACCGCACCAGCGCCGCGCGCGTGCTCGCCAATGTCGGCGGCGTGTCGAAAGCAAGACCTACGGCGGCGGAACGCCGATCAACTGGACCGGCGCGGTCAAGCTGTTCGGCAGCATGGGCCCCAAGCCTATCAGAGCGCCAGCGAAACCGTTTTACGAGGGCCATAACAGCGAAGCCTATCGCCGCCGCCTGGGAATCCCAGATCGCGCTTGGATCCGCCCTCGGCGACGTGATGATCTTCACCTGGAACGATTACGGCGAAGGCACCGCCATCGCGCCGTCGCAGAACCAGTACAACCATCCCTCGCTCGGCTACTACGACCTCACGGGCTATTACACGACCTGGCTGCGCAAGGGCGCGCCGCCGAAATCATCGACGACGCGATCGTCTATTTCTATCGCCGGCCAGACCTATCGCCTGGCCGCCAATAGCGCGACCATCTCGGCCTGACCAAGCGGCCGACCATTCCATCCTGGAATCTGCCGGCCTATGACGAAATCGAGCTTGTGGCCTTCCTCAAGGACAACGCCGAAATCGGCATCTGGGACGGCAAGCTGACGTCCATGCAGGTCAAGAAGGGAATGAATGTTTCGCGCGCCTCTCGTCGCCGGCTCGCCCCAGTTTTTCGTCTACCGCAACAGCGTCAAGCTCATCGACGTCAAGGGCTGGCCGACCTATGGTTCGGGCCGGATCCCGGCGGGATCGGTGTCCGGCCTCACCATGTGCTCCAACTGCTTCCCCGCCGGCATTCCCGACCCGATCTATTACAGCGGCAGCACCTTCAGCTGGAGCAACGGGCGTCGCGCTCAACAGCTCCGACATGAGCAGCGTGGCGCTCAACCCCGCGACGCCTGTCGCCTGCGAAACGCAGTGCTGGAACGACTCGAAGTGCAAAGTCGTGGCAGTTCTCGTCCTCGGTCTGCAAGCTCAAGAACGCCTCGCCGCGCGAGACCCTCGTCAAGGGCGTCGCTTCGGGCCACAAGCTGCGCGTTCTGAGCGCCGCCTTCAAGGGCGTCGAGCGGAACGCAAAACAGCGGCGTAATTGGAGCGAAAAGCCGATGGGTTTTCGCTCCAATTTCCTGTTGAGGCGTCTTCGCCTGGGAGCGCACGGGATGATCACGAAACCCGCGGTCGTTTGGACCGGAGCGCAAGACGTCAAAACGCCTGCGATCAGCCGCCGAACGGCTCCGCGCGCCCGCAATTTCCAGAGCGCATTCAGTAAAAGTTGCAGACTTTTACGTTGTTTAAATGCGTTTTCTTCATGCGAAAGTCTGCAACTTGCTCACGACTCGATGAAGCGGCGGCGTTAGAGGTTGGGATCGAAGACGATCGGCGCCGACATCATGCGCTCGTCGAGCGCCGTCGCCTTGATCATGGCGAAGACCAGCTCTCCCGGACTTCAGACCGAGTTCGTCGACCGCCTTGCGCGTCGCCGTCGCGGCAAGCCGCTCGCCGCCTTCGAGCGCGATGGGAAATCGTGACCGTCGGCCCGCCGTCCGCCTCGATCGTCAGCACCGCGCCGGCGAGCGTGTTGCGCGGGCTCAGCCCCTTCGGCTGCTCGACGGCCAGAATGACGTCGCTCGCGCGCACCGAGATGTTCACCGCGCGTCCAGCCGGCCTGACCGCGCCGGCGACCCAGATCGAGCCCGGCGGATGCTTGAGCTCGGTCAGCCCATAGACGGGATCCTCGCGCCCGACGACCGCCTTCAGCGCCGAGGCGCGCTCGAAACGGTCGTCCTCGAGCGCGGCGTCCGCGCCGAACGCCTCGTTCGGCGTGCCGATCTTCTTGACCTTGCCGTTCTGCAGCACGACGACGCGGCTCGCGAGCCGCACGACCTCCTCGACCGCATGGGACACATAGACCATCGGAATATGGAACTCGTCGCGGATGCGCTCGATCAGCGGCATGATCTCGAGCTTGCGCGACATGTCGAGCGCCGCGAGCGGCTCGTCGAAGAGGAGCAGTTTCGGGCAGGACAGGAGCGCGCGGCCGATGCCGACGCGCTGGCGCTCGCCGCCCGAGAGCCGCGCCGGCTGGCGGTCGAGGAGCTTGGTGATGCCGAGCGTTTCGACCGCCGCGTCGAAGCCGAGCCGCTCCGCGCCCTTCGGCGCGAACCAGCGCCCATAAAGCAGGTTCTGGCGCACGCTCAGATGCGGAAAGAGGTTCGCGTCCTGGAACACGACGCCGATGCGCCGCCTGTGCGGCGGCTCGAACACGCCCTGCTCGACGTCGACGAGCGGGCGGCCGTCGAGCCGCACATAGCCGCGGTCCGGCCGTCTCAGCCCGGCGATGACGCCGAGCGTCAGCGACTTTCCGCATCCCGACGGGCCGAAAAGCGCGGTGATCCCTTCGCCGTCGCCGAAGGCGACGTCAAGCTTGAAGGACTTGAGGTCCAGTCCGACGTCAACCTCGATCATTCGAAACTCGCCACCCGCCGGTCGGCGTAATGTTGCACCAGCTCGGAGGCCATCAGCGCCGCGAGCGCGATGACGACGGCGACGAGCGTGAGGCGCATCGCGCCTTCGTCGCCGCCCGGAACCTGGGTGAAGGTGTAGATCGCGGCCGAAATGGTCTGCGTCTCGCCGGGGATGTTGGAGACGAAGGTGATGGTCGCGCCGAATTCGCCGAGCGCCCTCGCGAAACCGAGAATGCAGCCGACGACGACGCCAGGCGTCGCGAGCGGCAGGGTGACGACGGCGAAGGTCCAGAGTTTGCTCGCGCCGAGCGTGCCGGAGGCGAGTTCGAGACGGCGGTCGACGTTTTCAAACGACAGGCGCATGGCGCGCACCATCAGCGGAAAGCCCATCACCGCGCAGGCGAGCGCCGCGCCGGTCCAGCGGAAAGCCAGCACGATCCCGAGGCTTTCGAGAAACGGGCCGAAGGTTCCGCGCCGCCCGAACAGGATGAGGAGAATGAAGCCCGTGACGACCGGCGGCATGACGAGCGGCAGGTGGACGAACCCGTTGAACAGCGTCTTGCCGGGAAAGCTCCAGCGCGCCAGCGCATAGGCGGTCAGAATGGCGAAGGGCAGGCTCGCGACCGTGGCGACGATCGCGATGCGCAGCGACAGGAAAATCGCAGTCCATTCGCCGGGCGAAAAATCAAACACCTGCGCCTCTCTCGCGGCGCCGCGGCGCCGCCCGAAGACCGTGGCCGACGGCCGGCGCGCTGCGCCAGCCGTCGCCGACGCCTTATTTCGCCAGGATCGAGAAGCCCTGGCCGGTCAGGATCTTGGTCGCCGCCTGCGAAGACAGGAACGCGACGAAGCTTGCGGCTTCGGGATTCTTCGACTCTTCGAGAATCGCCACCGGATAGACGATCGGGGCGTGGCTGTCGGCCGGGAACACGCCGACGACGCGCACCTTCGGCTCCGACTTCGCGTCGGTGGCGTAAACGATGCCGAAAGACGCCTCGCCGCGCGCGACGAGGGCGAGCGCCGCGCGGATGTTGTCGGCCTGGGCGAGCTTCGGCTCGGTCTTCTCCCAGACGCCAAGCGCCGTCAGCGCCTGCTTGGCGTAGACGCCGCCGGGACAGGAGGCGACGGAGCAGACGGCGATCTTGCCGTCCCCGACCGCGCCGGCGAGGCCGAAGCCCTTTTCGATCTTGAGCGAGGTCTTTTTGTCGGCCGGCTCGATCAGCACAAGCTCGTTGCCGAGGAAGCTGCGGCGCGTGCCGGGCCGCAGCAGCTTCGCCTTGTCGAGATAGTCCATCCACTGCAGGTCGGCAGAGATGAAGACGTCGGCCGGCGCGCCCTGCTCGATCTGCTTGGCGAGCACGGCGGACGAGCCATAGACGATCGCGGGCGCCTTGTTGCCCTTCTCGACCCACGCCTGGGCGATGGAGTCGAGCGCCGTCTTCATGCTCGCCGCCGCGAAGACGTTGAGCGTGGCCGGCGCCTGGGCGTTGGCCGCGAGCCCGACGCAGGCGAGAGCGAAGGCGAGCCCACAGGAAACAAGCGCTTGTCGCGCGCGTGGAAACATTTCGATGCTCCTTCAGCGCCGCCGCAGATCAAGCTTGAGCGGCGGCGTCGCCATACCGTATGCTATAAGATACTGTATATCTGAAACGTCAAGAGTTCGCGCCGCTCAGGAGGCTTTCTGCGCGAACGCCGTTTCGGCGAGCCCGCCGACGGAGGCGATCCGCACCCCGTAGAGGTCGAAGATCGCCTCCGGCGTGACGATTTCGCGCGCCGCGCCCTGCCGCAGCGTCGCGCCCCCCTTGAGCAGAACGACCCTGTCGGCGGCGGCGAGCGCATGGTCTGGATGATGCGTCGTCATCAGCACGCCGAATCCATCGTCGGCGAGGCGGCGCAGCGTCTGCAGCAGGACGATCTGGCGGCCGAAATCGAGGCCGCTCGCAGGTTCGTCGAGGATCAGCACGCGCGCCTCCTGCGCGAGCGCGCGGGCGAGCAGAATCATCTGCCGCTCGCCGCCGGAAAGCTCGGTGTAGCGTCGCCGCGCGAGATGAGCGACGCCGAGATCGGCGAGCGCGCGCGCGGCGAGCGCGCGGTCGTCGTCGCTTGGCGCGCGAAACAGCCCGCCATGGGCGAGCCGCCCGAGCAGCACGACGTCGAGCGCAAGATAGGGAAACGCCGCCGCATGGGCCTGCGGCGCATAGGCGAGGCGACGCGCGATCTCGCGCCGGCTCAGGCGCTCGAGCGGATCGCCGCCCGCGAAGACGCGACCGCGCGAAGGCCGAAGCAGCCCGAGGCCGAGCCGCAGCAGCGTGCTTTTGCCCGCGCCGTTGCCGCCGAGCAGCGCGACGAGCTCGCCCGCGCAGACGCGCAGACTGGCGTCATGGATGATCTCGCGCGCGGAAAAGGAAAAGCCCACATGATCGAGCTCAAGGAGCGCGGGCAAGGCGGCGCTCACGCGGCCCAGCTTCTGCGCGCGCGCGACAGGGCGAGGATGAAGGCCGGAATGCCGAGAAGCTCGGTCAGGACGCCGATCGGAATCTCGACGGCCGCCGCCGAGCGCGACACGGCGTCGGCGCCGATGAGAAAGACCGCGCCGAAGGCGGCGCTCGCAGGAACGAGACGCGCGTTCGCCGGCCCGACCACGAGCCGCGCGAGATGCGGGATGAACAGCCCGATCCAGCCGATCATGCCGGCGAGCGACACGGCGAGAGAGGAGACGAGCGTCGCCGCCGCCACGACGCCCAGGCGCAGCCGCTCGACCGGCACGCCGAGCGCCCTCGCCTCGTCGTCGCCCATGGAAAGCGCGTCGAGCGCGCGTCCGAGCGCCATGAGCGCGACGAGGCCGGCGACGATCGGCGGACCCGCCGCGCGAAGCTGCGCGAGATCCGCCGCGCCAAGGCCGCCCATGAGCCAATAGACGATGGCGGGCAGCTGATTATAGGGATCGGCGACATATTTCAGGACCGTCAGCAGCGCCGTGAACAGCGCGCCGCTGACGAGCCCGCCGAGCACCAGCATGATGATGGAAGCCTCGCCGAACAGGCTCGCGACGCCGACGCCGACGAGCGCCGCCGCGACGCCGCCGCAAAAGCCCGCGATCTGCATGACGAGCCAGCCGGCCCCGAGCATCAGCGCCGCGACGGCGCCGAAAGCCGCGCCGCTCAACACGCCCAGAATGTCGGGCGAAACGAGCGGATTGCGAAAGGCCGCCTGATAGGCCGCGCCCGAAACCGAAAGCGCGGCCCCGACGAGCGCGGCGGAAAGGACGCGCGGCAGACGGATCTCGATCACCACATTGGCGAGGATGTCGAAATCATCCGGACGCGGACCTGCGCCGACGCCGTAGAGCAGAAGCCGGCCAATGTCGAAAAGGCCGATGGGGTAGCGGCCGAGCGTCAGGGCGAGCGCCATGGCGAGCGCGACGAGCAGGACGAGCGCGGCGGCGAACAGCCCCGCCCCGGCCGTCGCGCGCGCGGACGACGGCGCGGCATGGTCCTGCGTCGTCAAGCGCGCCTCCGCGTCATTGCAGAAGGCGCGCGGCGCGCGCGCCGTCGATGTCGACATGGAGGAACAGCTTGTAGAAGCGCCGCGCCTCGGCCTCGACGTCGAGCGGATAAAGGTCCGGATAGAAGGCGTTGGCGAGCCATTGCGTCCCGAGCGCCTGCATGAAGCCCGGCGGGCGGTCGATCCAGTTGAAGGGCGCGCGGGGAACGAAAAGGACATGGCCTTCCGCCGCGGCCCTCACGGCGCGCCAGCGCGGCGCCGCCGCCGCCTCGCCGAAGGCGCGCTCCTGCGCCACGATCAGGTCGGGCGCGGCGGCGGCGATCTCTTCGAGGCTGACGCGCTCCATGCCGACGAGCTGCGCCTGCCGGCAGCGGTGGATGTTGTCGCCGCCCGCGCGGCGGATCGCTTCGGAATGAATCGAGGAGTCGCAATCCGTGGCGAGCCCGTCGGCGCTTTCGGCGTAATAAACCTTCACGCGACGCTCGGGCAGACGCCGCGCCAGCGCGTCGAGCCTGTCGAGCGCGCCCCGCACATAGGCGGCGAGTTCGGCGCCGCGCGCCGGGTCGCCCAGAACCTCGCCCATCAGCTCGAAGGCGCGCGGGTAATCCTCGAGGCTGTCGAGCTTCAGGACGACGAGCGGAATTTTCGCCTCGGCGAAGCGCTTTTCGAGCGCCGCGCCGTCGAGGAGCGGATTGGACCAGGCGACGGCGAGATCAGGCTTCAGCGCGATGACCTGCTCCATATTGGTCTGCTGGCCATGCCCCATCATGTTGCCGAAGACCGGCAAGCCGCGCGCGGCGGGCGCGACGAGCGCTTCGGCGTCGCCCGGCAGCGGCAGAAACGGCGGAAAATTCCAGCCAAGGAGCGTGGTCGGCGCGAGCGCATAAACGACGAGGCCGACCGGCGGCGCCGTCGTGTAGACGCGCCGGATCTCGTCGGGAAGCGTCACGCGCCGCCCGGTCATGTCGACGATCTCGCGCGCTTGCGCGGCCGTGGCGCAACAGGCTGCGGCGAGCGCGAGAAACGCGCAGACGAGCCGTCTCACAATTTCACCGCGATGCGGCCGACGACGGCCCGCGGCGCGCCCGGATAATAGAAGGCGCCGCCGAGCGCCGACTGCTGATAGTAGCCGTTGTTGATGAAGCCGATGTAGCGCGCGTCGAACAGATTGGTCAGCGCGACGCTCGCCTCGAGCGTGCCGTAAGGCATCGCATAGCTGTAGGCGAGATTGAGGTCGACGGTGGCGTAGCCGGACACATATTGCGTCTGCGCCGTGTCGCCCCAGCGGCCGCTGACGAAATTGACGACCGGCGTCGCCGAAAAGCCGTTCCAGCGCCAGGTTCCGCCAAACGACGCCGTCCATTGCGGCACGTTCGGCAGTTGCGTGCCGACCACATTGGCCGCGGCGACGGTCGCCGCCGAAGCCGTCGCCAGAACGGGAAGGTTCTCGACGAACTGGTTGCTCGTGTAGCCGACGGCGGCGAAGAAATCGAGATCGTCGCGCGGGCGCCAGCGGCCGAGCAGCTGTCCGCCGGCGTTGCGGGTCTCGCCGACGTTCTGGCCGTAGGAGACTCCGACGCCGTTGTCATAGACGACGTTGCGGTTGCTGCTTCGCGAGAAATAGCCGGTCGGCTCGATCGAGACGTCGCCGAAGCCGTCGAAGGCGTGGGTCCAGCGGAAGCCGAAATCGACCGCCGCCGTGGTTTCGAGCTTGAGCTGTCGCCACAGTTGGTCGGCGCTCAGCCCCGCCGCCCGGAACGCCGCGACGTTCTGCTGATAGGCCGGCCAGACGTCATAGGACGGCGCGCCGTAATTGCCGCCGACGCTGCCGCGCAGCTGCAGCTCGGGCGTCAGATCGTAACTCAGCGCCATGTAGGGCAGGAAGGCGCCCGACATCTTGCTTCCGACGCTGTTGGCGGCGACGACGCCCGAAGAGGCGGCGAGAGCGGCGTCATAGTCGAGCGCGCCGACGCCTGTCGTCGAATAGGCGTTGATGCCCGGCATGTCGTTCCAGACATAACGCGCGCCGGCTTCGAGCCGCGCGCCGCCGAAGTCGTGGTCGAGCTGCGTGTAGACGCTTTGAAACCGGTTGCGGCTCGTCTCCTGCGCCAGAATCGCCCACATCGGGCTCATGAGCCCGCCCGTCGCGGTCGGCGCATAGGTCTTCCACGCGGTCGGCGGCCCGGGCAGGCCGAGCGAGGTCAGCCAGTAGCCGCCCTTGATCTCGCTCGCGCCGAAACGCCCCTGCGCTTCGGCCGTCAGACCGTACCAGTTGTGGTCGATGCGCCAGTCGCGCACGCGCCCGGAGCCGAGCGCGTCCCAATAGTCGCCGTTCTCATTGGCGAAAAAAGGCTTCACCACCACGCGCAGATTGTCCGTGAAGGCGTAGCTCAGCTCCGCCAGGGCGAGCCATGTCGCGAAGGACTGGCGGTTGTTCCTGTAGTAATTGTTGAGCGCGGCCGGATCGTTCGAATAGCCGTAATATTGATAGGCGGCGAGATTCTGCACCTGCGTGTAGGTCAGCGGCCGGTAGGTGTTCTGCCTCATGTCATTGTAGAGGAGAAACGCCTTGCCCTCGAAGTTTTCGATCCTGGTCGAGAGGCCCGCCGAGATGTTGACGTTTCCGTTCGCCCCGTCGCCCGGGCCGCGCCACAGATCGGCGTCGGTCCAGGAGCCCGAAACGAAGACATTCGTCGTGCCGTTGAACAGATCGCCCGAATCGACGCGGCCGAAGCTGCGCAGAAAATAGGACGAGCCGAAGCTCTGCGAGAATTCGGCGCCCGCCTTCTTTTCGGGCCAGCGCAGCCGCATGTCGAGCACGCCGGCGTTGGTGGTGAAGGAGCTGACGTCCGACGGAACCGGGCCCTGATACAGGCGGATCGAGCTCACGTTCTCATTGGAAAGAAGCGACAGGAGGCCCGGCCCCGGGTTGACGCCGGCGATCGGCAGACCTTCGATCGTCAGATTGTTCGCGCCATGTTGCGGCGTCTCGCCGCGCACGCGAAATCCCTTGCCGCTCCCTGGAATGTTGGCGAGGCCGAAAGCGTCGATCGCCGGCGCGTCCACCGACGGCAGGATCGAAACGGCGCGATAGGGGTTCGCCGTGCCGCCCGGATTTGTGAGGTCGATGATCGTCGGCCCGACCTCATAGACGGTCGAAGGCGCGTCGACGGCCCCGATCGTCTGCGTCGCCGCGCCGGGCGCGCCGTCGACCATGACCGGCGGCAACTGGGCCTCGGGGGGCGCCGCGACGGTTTGCGCCCTGGCCTCAAGCGCGAGGCTGGAAACGCCGGAGGCGAGAAGGGCCAGAACGGCCTTTTGAACTTTTGCGCGCGAAGAAGACCGCGAAGAAGACATGGCGTGAAGTCCCGGAATGCACGGCCGCGTGCGCGCGCTCGGTGGCGCTCCGATGGGTCTGGCGTGGCTCGTGATATAAATTTATATATACAGGACAATGCTGCGGCGCGCAAAGCGCCGGACGTCGGCGGCGCATTTCCGCAACCGACTGTAGCTATGCTGCAACAGATATGGCTTCAGCCGATCGTCTCGTGTCCGACGCCGCGCTGCATGAGCGCCTGCAACGGTTCGCCCGCATCAAACGACCGGGCGAGGACGCCGCGCGCGCGCGCGGCTTCGGCGCGGAATTCGGCCGCTTTTTCCTCGCGTCCGGCCGCCGCGAATATTTCGGCGGCGCAGTCGTGGACCCGCGCCGCAGCGAGCGGCGCGCCCCCGCCGGCGACGACCTCCGCCGCGTCGAGGATGTCGGCGCGCGCCTGCGCGAGGTCGCCTTCGGCCAGCGCGATCCTGGCCGACAGGCGATGGGCGAGCGCGAGATAGGCGCTCTCGGGCGGCGCGGCGGCGAGGCGGCGCAGCCGCTGCGCCCAGTCGCGCGCCTGCGCGAGGTCGCCCGAGAGGAGGCTGAGCTCGGCGCCGTTGTGCAGATAGAGATATTGATGCGTCGTCTCGACGATGACGTCCTCGACATGCCGGGTCTCTTCGTCCAGCACGGCGCGCGCGCCGGCGAGATCCCCAAGACCGAGGCGCGCTTTCGCCAGCACGTTGTAGGCGAGATAGTAATTTGACGGATTGCGCTTGAGCCCGTCGTCGAGGATCTCCTCGCAGATCCGCAGCGCGCCCTCATGGTCGCCCGCTTCGGCGTGAATCCAGGCGATATGCAGCAGGCAGGGGCCGCTCAGCGCGCGCGAGGCGTTTTTTTCGGTCTGTTCGAGAACCTCGCGCAGCAGCTTGAGCGCCGCGCCGAGCCGCCCCAGATACACCAGCGCGGTGCCCTTCAATATGCTGAACACCAGATAAAAATAGACGTCGCCCGCCTCATGCGAACGCTGTTCGCCGTCTTCGGCGACGGCGCGGCAGCGCTCGTAGCGCGCGTTCATGAGTTCGAGCACCGCCTCGACCTGCATGTTCCTGACGATCATGGCCGCGTCGTTCGAGCCGCGCAGCGGCGCGAGCGCGCTCCGGCACAGGGCGGCCTCGTCGTCACGCCATCCGGTGAGGAGCAGCGTGAGATTGGCCCGGTTCGCCTCGGCGAGCGAACGCAGGTCCCCGATTTCGAGGCCGCGGCTCAAGTCCGCCGCGCGCCCGGCGAGGCCAAGGCAGCGCGCGCGGTCGAAGAACAGGCAGAAGCGGCTGAGGTCGACGAGCGCCCTGATCTGCGCCTCGCGGTCGCCTTCGGTTTCGGACAGGGCGACGGTCGCGGCGAAATCCTCGATCGCGCCCATGAAGTCGCCGGCCGAGCGGCGGGTCCAGCCCCTGTTCTGCAACAGGCGCAGGCGCGCCTCGGCCTGGCTTTCGGCCGGCAGGCGGTCGACGAGGGCGAGGGCGCGGTCGAGATAGACGGCGGCTTCGCGGTTGTTGAGGCGCTTCGCCGCCTGCGCCGCCGCCTCTTCAAGAAAGCGCGCGGCCCTGGCGAAGTCGCGCCCCTGTTCGAAATAGGCGGCGAGCGTCGAGGCGACCTCCTGGGTGCGGCCGGCGTAGGCGCGCTCAAGCCGCTCGCCGAACAGGCGGTGCGCCTGCGCGCGCTGGCCGGGCGCGAGGCGCTGCTGCAGAAACTCCTGGTAGAGCGCATGTTGAAAGCGGTAACGCCCGGCGATGGCGCCGTCGGGCCATTCCTCGACGCCGTCCGGGGCGAGCGCCTGCCCGCCGCGCGCCAGCGCCTCGCAGGCCTCCTCGACGTCGCCGACTTCGCGCCGCATGGCGGCGGCGACGAGCGCGGCCGAGAATTTCGCCCCCGCCGCGCTCGCGATTTCGAGCATGCGCTGGTCGTTCGGGGCGAGCCGGTCGATGCGCCGCGCGATCGCCTCGGCGAGGTCGCGCGGCATGCCGTCCTGGCTGATCGGCTTCAGCGCCGACGGCGCCCAGCGGCCCTCGACCTCGACGATCATGCCCTGCGTCACGAAATATTCGACGAGCGCCACGAGGAACAGCGGCTGGCCCTGCGTGCGCCAGAACACCTGCGCGCCGAGATCGGACGTCGTCTCGCCGCCGAGGCGCAGCTCGAGATAACGCTCGACGTTGGGCTGCGACAGGCCGCTCAGCGGAAGCTCGGCGCAGAGGCCGCGCACATGCAGCTCCTGATGCAGCCGCCCGACCGGATGGTCGGAGAGCGCGACGTCGGGCTTGCGGTAGGTCGCGACGACGAGCAGCGGCGCCCGCCCCCGTCCATGCGCGAGCCTTGACAGCGCGTCAAGCGTGGCGAGGTCGCTCCAGTGCAGGTCTTCGAGCGCGAGCAGCCACGGGCCCTGCGCGCCGAGGCGCTCGAACAGATCGGCGAATTCGCGCAGCCGGCGCTCGCGCGTCGCGCCCAGAACGTCGTGCCGCAACGCCGCCAGGTCTTCGGCCGGGACGACGCCGGGAATCTCGGCGACCCAGGTCGGCGCGTGATCGCGCAGCGCCTTCCGGAAGGCTTCCGAGCCGGCGCGGGCCGCGCCGTCCTCGATCGCCTCGAGCAGGGGCAGGAACGCCTCTTCGGCCGAAAAATGCTCGACGCAGCGCCCGGCGAGGACGTTGACCCCGCGCGCGGCGAGGCGCTCGATCAGCATTTCGACGAGCGTCGTCTTGCCGATGCCGGCCTCCCCGGTCAGGAAGACGAACTGGCGCGCGCCGCTCGCCGCCTGCGCGGCCAGAGCCTCGAGCGCCGCGAGCTGCGCCGCGCGCCCGACGCGAAGATCATTGCGCCCGTCCGCGCGCAGGAGCGGCGCCGACAGGACGGCGGGCTCCGCCTGCGGACGCTCGGGCGCGGCCGGCCCGCTCTGTTCCGGCTCGACGAGCACGGGCGCCACGAATCGATAGCCCCGGCGCGAAACGGTTTCGATGTAGGTGGGCGATTTCGAATCGTCGCCGAGCGCCGTGCGCAGCGCGTTGATCGACACGCTGAGGCTCGATTCGGCGCCCCGGCCGTCGCCCCACACGGCGTCGAGCAGTTCGTCCTTGGTCGCGAGGCGGCCGGCGCGCTCGACGAGATAACACAGCAGATCGAACGGCTTCGGCGCGATGACGACGCGCTCGTCGCCCCGAACGAGCAGCGCGTTCGCCGGATCGAGCCGGAATTCCCCGAAGCAAAGTCGATCCGTTGGCTTCACGTGTCGGCTTTCCGCTCCTTGAAAGACAAATCGGCGAAAAACAAACCGCGCCAGAAAGAAATTAAGCAAAAGATAAGGACTTCCTCAAGGCTTGAGCATATCTTTGCAGCGTTGTCGGCATTCGGCGTCCGCCACGGCCGACGCTTCGCCTGATACGGCCCTCAAAATGAAGCAGACGACGCTCTCCATTGTTCTTGAGGCGCAGCCGGAAAGCCTCGACCGGCTGAAGGGGCTCGTCATGCAGCTGCGCGAGGACGAGGAGGCCGCCAAATTCGGCCGCCTCTCCGACCGCGTCCCGCTGCTGCATTTCATGTCGATCAGCGTCTTCGAGGGCGCCGAATATGATCCGGCGCTGACCATCGAGGTCAATTTCGACGGTCCCCCCGGCCCGTTCTGGGCGCAGTTCGAGGCGGCGCTCGGCGCCGACGTGCGGCCCATGCTGCGCTGCTGCAAGCGCCCGGCCGACGAGGCCGGCCCGCTCTACGACGCCGTGACCCGGCCTGATTCGGGCTCGCCGCTCGCCGCCTATTTCGAAGCGCGGACCCACCGCCCTTCCGTGTTCCACCATGGCAACAGGGGGCTTGCGCGCGCGCGCATCGTCGACGAGGGCGCGCTGTTTGAGGCGGCGCGCGCGGAGCTTGCGCGCCGCGACGGCGCAGGACGCGGCGTCTACCGCGGGCTTCCGGCGCAGGAGATCCATGCGCGTCTGCGCGCCGCCCTGCTCGAGCGCCACCCCTGGCTCGGCGAGCCCGCGCCCGAGCGCATCCCGCCGCTCGAAAAGGCGGCCGACGTCGCGCGCCTTGCGGGCTTCGCCGCGCTCGTCGTCAGCGCGCTCGTTTTGCCGGGCGCGGTTCTCGCGCTGTTCGTGCCGGCGCACTGGCATCTGCTCGGCTCGGTCGTCCTGTCGCTCGCGCTGATGGGCGTCATCTACAGGATGCGCAACCCGCTCGCGGGCAAGGGCGTGCAGGTCGGCGCCGGCCTGCCGCTCCTCAAGGTCTGGCTGCAGGTTTTCGCGGGCGTCGCGTCGAACCGGCTGATCCTGTCCGCGGCGCTCGCCTATCTCGTCGCCGCCGCGCTCGCAGCCGCGGCGGCGGTCTGGCTGTTTTCGGGCGGCCCCTTCAACGCGCTGTTCACGCGGAGCCTGGGCGTTCTGGCGCTCGGCCTGTTCAGCGCGGCCTTCGTGATCGTCCCCGCGATCGTCGTGTGGCTGCGGCGCCTCGAACTGCGCGACTCCTCGCAGGACGCGCCTTCGGTCGATCCGGAGCTGTTGCTCTTGATGGCGCGGCGCGAGGACCGCATTCCGCAAAACCACATGGGCAGCATCGTGCTGCTCAAGCCCGGAATCCTGCGCGCGATCGTCGTCCGGCTCGGCCATCTGGGCCTCGGCCTGCTTTTGCGGGTCAAGGCGGCGGACGGCTATCTCGGCTCGATGCGCACCATCCATTTCGCCCACTGGGCCTTCGTCAACAACGGATCGCGGCTGATGTTCTTCAGCAATTTCGATCTGAGCTGGGAAAGCTACCTCGACGACTTCATCGAGAAGGCGCATGAGGGGCTGTCGCTCGCCTGGAGCTGCGGCGTCGGCTTTCCGCCCACAAGCTTTCTCGTGCGCGACGGCGCGAGCCACGGCCGCAAGTTCAAGCAATGGGCGCGGCACTCGATGGCGATGAGCCGCTTCTGGTACAGCGCCTACAAGGAGCTGACGGTGGACCAGATTGAGCGCAACTTCCGCGTCGCGGGCGGGCTGCGCAAGCCGTCGCTCGCCGAAGCCGAGGCCGCGGCCTGGGCGCGCGACCTGTGAGCGCGCCCCTCCCCTCCCCCGCAAGCGAGGCCTCGGGCTCGGTCAGGCTCAACGCGCCGCATGACGCGCAGGCGCAGGGCCTGATCGTCAGCGGCTTCAGCGCGCTGCCCTGCGCGAAGGCCCTGTTCCTGCGCTTTGGCTGGGGCGCCGAGGCCGCATCGGCCAAGGCCGCCCTGTGGCGGAAAATCCAGGAGCTCGCGCCGATCTCCGACGCCGACGGCAAGGAGGACAGCGCCGCCGTCCTCGCCTTCACCTTTACGGGGCTCAAGGCGCTCGGCCTCGCCGACGCGGCGCTCGACAGTTTCTCGATTCCGTTCAAAGAAGGCATGTTCCAGCCCGACCGGCTGCGCCGCCTCGGCGACCGCTACGACGGAGAATGGCTGCCGAGCGTCGTCGACGGCGGGCCGCTGTGGAGCGGCAATGTGGGCGCCGCCGCGCCGGCCGTCGTCGCGCGGCTCGAAGCCGTCGAGCGGGCGACCGAGGAGACCGTCTCGACGCCCCTCGCCATCCACGCGCTGCTGACGCTTTACGACGCGACGCCGGACAAGCTCGAACAGCGCGCCGGCGCGGTCGAGGCCGCCCTCCTCGCCTGCGGCGTCGTCGTCGAGCGCACGCTCGCCCTCAGCCTCCACATCGAAGGCGACAAGAAAGTCGCCCGCGAGCATTTCGGCTTCGCCGACGGCGTCTCCCAGCCGACGCCTTTCAGCCTCGAAACCGAGGAAGAGGGGCTCGACCCGGCGCAGGCCGCCGTCACGCCCGCCCGACGCGACCCCTGGAACGGCGCGCCGCTCGGCGACTTTCTGTTCGGGCACAGGGATTCGCATCATGAGCGGGCGCAGGGCCCGCTCGTCGCCGACGACGAGAGAGGCAGGGCCGCGGGACTGCCGCAGGACGGCGCGCCGGAGGGATTCCGCAATCTCGGCCTCGACGGAACCTATATGGTGGTGCGCGAACTGAGGCAGGACGTCGCCGCCTTCTGGCGCTCGGCCCACAGGGGCGCCGAGGCGCTCCGGCGCGAGGATCCCTCGGCGACCCACGTCACGGCCGAATGGCTCGCCGAACGCATCGTCGGCCGCACCCGCGACGGCCATCTGCTCTGCCCGTCGGGGCCGCTCGCCGCCCGGTCTGACGGGGCCCCCCGCAACGACTTCGGCTTCAGGATGGACGATCCCTACGGGATCGGGTGCCCGACCGGCTCGCATGTCAGGCGCGCCAACCCGCGCGACGGCCTGGCCCATGACGCGGCCTCAGCCCCGACCATGCTCGCCTCCTCGAACAGCCACCGCATCCTGCGGCGCGGCCGCAACTACGGGCCAAAGGTCGCCGACCCGTCGGTCGACGACGGGGCGGAGCGCGGCCTGCTGTTCATCTGCCTCAACACCGACATCGCGCGGCAGTTCGAGTTCATCCAGCAGAACTGGATTCTCAATCCGAGCTTCGCGACGCTGTTTCGCGAAAAGGACCCGCTCGTCGGGCCGGCGGGCGAGTTCACCATCCGCGAGGAGCCGCTGCGGCGCGTCGCCCCGGTCGAGACCTTCGTGCGGATGGCCGGCGGGGAGTATTTCTTCCTGCCGAGCCTTCCGGCGCTGAACTATCTTTTTACGTCATGAGCGCCGACGCGCCCGACCTTGCGCCGCGCCCCACGCCGGGCTTTTTCGCTCGGCTGAACGGCGTCGTGCTCAGGGCGGCGCTGCCGCGCTTTTTCGCCTTCGCGCGGGTGGTCCGCCCGATCTGGCGCGCCGGCGACGTCTATGTCGCGACGCGCAGCGACGACGTGCGCCAGATCCTGCTCGAGCCGCATCTGTTCGCGACGCCCTACCGCCAGAACCTCGACATCGTGGTGGGCGACGAGCCTTTTTTCCTCGCGATCGACGATCCGCTTGCGCATGACGCAGCGACCGGAGCCCTGCGCAAGGCGGTCCGGCCGGGAGACGTCGCGACGCGGCTCGCGCCCGCGATCGAACGCGCGGCGGCCGACGCCGTCACGGCGGGCAAGGGCCGCATCGAGGTCGTCGACGCCCTGGCGCGCCGACCGGTGTTCGAGGTGTTCACCGCCTATCTCGGCGTCGGCGCGCCGGCGGCGGGGGACGGCGATCTTTCGACCTCGGCCGGGCTCCTGTTCGAATTCCAGTTCGCCGACGACGGCAGCCCCTGGCTCCATGCGCAGGCGCGCGCGCGCGCCGCGGCTGCGCGTCCGGATCCAGCAGGCGATCGACGCGCGGCGCGCCGCCGGGGACGGCCCTGACGACGTGCTCGGCCGCCTGCTCGCGACGCAGCGTCAGGACGGCGCCCCGACCGACGCGGCGATCTGCGCCGCGCTCGTCGGGCTCATCGTCGGCGGCCTGCCGCAGCCCGCCATCGCCCTGGCGCAGGCGCTCGACCAGCTGTTGCGCCGCCCGCAGGCGCTAAGGAGCGCGCAGGCCGCGGCGCGCGCCGGCGACGACGCCCTGCTCTCGGCCCATATTCTCGAGGCGCTGCGCTTCGATCCGCTCGCCCCGCTGCTGACGCGCGTCGCGACGCAGGATTGCGTCCTGGCGCCGGGGACGCGCCGCGCCACGAAAATCCCCAAGGGAGCGATGGTGCGCGCCGCCTCCTCCTCGGCGATGATGGACGGGCGGCGCCTTGGCGGGCCGCGCCGCTTCGACGCGCGGCGGCTCGCCCATGAGCGGCTGCATTTCGGCCTCGGCCTGCATGAATGCTTCGCCGCGCGCATGAACGAGGCGCTGCTGCCGCTCCTCGTCAAGCCGCTGCTCGCGCGCGAGAACCTGCGCCGCGCGCCCGGCCGCGCCGGGCGCCTCGAGCGCGTCGGGCCCTTCGCCCACGCGCTCCACGTCGACTATGACTGACGGCCGACGGGGGCGCGCCTACATGCGCGGGACCTGGACGGGGCCGGATTCGGCGAGCACGCGGTCGAGCGCGTCGAGCACGGTCCGCACCATGTCGGCCCGCGCCTCGCGCGTCGCCGTGCCGAGATGGGGCAGCAGGAACACGTTCGGCAGGGTGGCGTAGCGCGGGTCGGGCGTCCGGCCGTCGGCGTCGAGGTCGAGCCCGGCGGCGGCGACGCGGCGCGTCCGCAGCGCCGCGATCAGCGCGGCGTCGTCGATCAGCGAGCCATGCCCGGCGTTGACGATCACCGCATGGTGCGGCAGGCATTCGATGGTCTGCGCGTTGAGCGCGCCGCGCGTCTCGGGCGAGGCGGACGCGTTCAGCGACAGGACGTCGCTGATCGCGAACAGCCCATAGGGCTTCGCATGGAACACCGCGCCCTGCTCCAGCTCCGCCGGCAGGCGGGTGCGGTTGCAGTAATGCACCTCCATGTCGAAGGCGCGCGCGCGCTGGGCGATCGCGCGCCCCACCCGGCCGAGGCCGAAGACGCCAAGGCGCTTGCCCGCGAGCTCCGTGCCGACGAGCGGCGCGCCGGCCTCGGCCCAGCGGCTCGAGCGGATCAGCGCCTCGCCCTGCGCCGCCTGGCGGCAGGCGCCGAGCATCAGCAGAAAGGCGAGTTCGGCGGCGCTGACGACGCCGGCCTCGGGCGCGCTGACGACGGCGATGCCGCGGCGGCGCGCGGCGGCGACGTCGATGTGGCTCGTCCCGACCGAGGCCGTGGCGATGACGCGCACGGTCGCCGGCAGATGTTCGATGACCTGCGCGCTCAGCCGCTCGGCGGCGCTGACCAGCATCGCGTCGGCGCCCTTCGCCTCGGCGGCGAGTTCGGCCCCGCTCCAGACCGAGGCCTGCTGGCCCCAGGCGTCATAGCGCATGTCGATCTCGCGATCGAGGCCGACCGAAAACGAGCGCGTCACGAAAAGCCGAGGCCTCGAAGCGTCATGCGACGCGGCGCCCGCGAAGGCGCCGCCTTCGCTCGCAACGCCTGAAACAGTCATGGTCATCAGCCGCCTCCTCGATTGGCGCCGCCAGCGGCGGGCGCTTGCGCAGTCTCTCCGCGTGGAGAGGCGGGCGGGCGTCGAAGAGGCCGGAAGATCGACGGCCGCCGCCGATCCCGGATGGCAGGCCCGTTCGCCGCCGCTCGCCAGTCCGGGATAGGTCGGGGCGGCGCGCATGTCTTAAGCGTTCTCTTAGCAAACGCTTAAATCTGAATATTTCGTCAGCTTGAGAGGCGCCGGCGTCCCGACGCGCCCGCGCCGGCGCGCGCCTCTCCGGCGCGCCGACCCTGACGACGCCCGCCCGTCACGCGTGACCCGGAACCCCGGCCGGCCCTCGTTCGTTGAACAAGGCCTGCCCCGCGGCGGCGGCGCCGCCGCGCTCGTCCAGGTCTTTGCCCTTCAGCTTTCCGCCCTTCAGTCTTTTGCCCCTCAGTCTTCCGCCATTCATCCCCTCACCTGCTCATTTCCTTTCTGCTCCCGAGGCCGTCCCATGAAGCTCTTCCTCGCCGCCTGCCTCATCGCGTCGCCCGCCGCGGCTTTCGCCGAAACGGCTCCCGGGAGCGCGTCGCGGACGGCGCACGCCGATTTCATCGACGCCTCCGGCGCGAAGATCGGGACCGCGACGCTGAAGCCGTCGCCGAACGGCGTCCTGATCGAGGCGAAGCTGTCGAAGCTTCCGCCCGGCGTCCACGCCTTCCACATTCACGAAAAAGGCGTCTGCGACGCGGCCGACGGCTTCAAGTCGGCGGGGGGCCATTATGGCGCGCCCGGGTCGAAGCATGGCTTCATGACCGAGCATGGCCCGCATGCGGGCGACGTCACGAACCAGACGGCGCTGGCCGACGGAACGATGACCATCGAGGCGTTCAACGACAAGGTGACGATCGAGGGCGGCGCCATGCCGCTTCTCGACGCCGACGGCTCGTCGCTCGTCCTCCACGCCAAGCCCGACGACTACGCCTCGCAGCCCGCGGGCGACGCCGGCGGACGCATCGCCTGCGCCGTGATCAAGGCGGATTGAGCGCCGGGTCGGGCGACGCTCCCCTTGCCTTGCGGCGTCAAAGGCTTAAATTGCAAGCCGCAGCCATGATCAAAACCTTGCGGCCAGGACTTCGGGCAGAATGACTTTCGTCGACGCGGTGGAGGCCTCGGGCCGCAGGGCAGGCCATATCAGATTGCACGGCGAAGACGCCTTCGCCGGCATGCGGCGCGCCGGGCGGCTCACCGCCGAGGCGCTCGACCTGATGGTCGACTATGTCAGGCCCGGCGTGTCCACCGAGCGGCTCGACGAGCTCGCCTTCGAATTCGCCATGGACCACGGCGCCTATCCGGCGCCGCTCGATTATCGCGGCTACCGCAAGTCCATCTGCACCTCGATCAACCATGTCGTCTGCCACGGCATGCCCGACAAGAAGCCGCTCAAGGACGGCGACGTCGTCAACATCGACGTGACGCTCATCGTCGACGGCTGGCACGGCGATTCGAGCCGCATGTATGTCGTCGGCGAGGCGCCGCGCCGCGCGCAGCGGCTGATCGAGGTCACGTATGAGGCGCTGATGCGCGGCATGGCCGTCGTGCGCCCCGGCGCGACGACCGGCGACATCGGCGCCGCCATCCAGGACTACGCCGAGGGCGAGCGCTGCTCCGTGGTGCGCGACTTCTGCGGCCACGGGCTTGGCCGCCTGTTCCACGACGAGCCGAACATCCTGCATTACGGCCGCCGCGGCGAGGGCGTGACGCTGCGCCCCGGCATGTTCTTCACCATCGAGCCGATGATCAATCTCGGCCGGCCGCAGGTGAAGATCCTGTCCGACGGCTGGACCGCCGTCACCCGCGACCGCTCGCTTTCGGCGCAGTTCGAACATGCGGTCGGCGTCACCGAATCGGGCTATGAGGTGTTCACCCTCTCGCCCAGGGGCCTCAACTGCCCGCCCTACGCGACCTCGGCGTGAGCGGCGACGGCCCCGGGCGCAGGCCCCGGGCCAAGCCTGCGGAGGAACGCCCGCCCGCCGGAGCCGGCGTCGAGGCGCCCGTTCAGGCCGCCGTCCCGCATGAGCACGGCCATCGCGAGCGCCTGCGCGCGCGTTTCCGCAAGGGCGGCGCCGAGGCGCTGGCCGATTACGAGCTCATCGAACTCATCCTGTTCCGGGCCATGCCGCGGCGCGACGTGAAGCCGCTGGCCAAGGCGCTGCTCGCGCGCTTCAAAAGCTTTTCCGGCGTGCTGGCGGCGCGGCCCGAGCGGCTCGCCGAGATCGACGGAATCGGCGAGGCGGCGATCGTCGAGTTCAAGATCGTCGAGGCCGCCGCGCGCCGTTTCGCCCGCGCCGAGATCGAGACGCGCCCCTCGCTCTCGAGCCTGCCGGCGGTCGTCGACTATTGCCGCGCGGCGATGGCCCATCTCGACCATGAGGAGCTGCGCGTCCTGTTTCTGGACGCGAAGAACTTCCTCATCGCCGACGAGGTGCAGGGCGTCGGCACCGTGAACCACGCGCCGGCCTATCCGCGCGAGATCATGCGCCGCGCGCTCGAGCTCGCCGCCTCGGCGGTGATCCTCGCCCATAACCACCCCTCGGGCGATCCTTCGCCCTCGCGCGAGGACGTCGAGCTGACGCGCCAGATCG
>NZ_JBGAHM010000061.1:0-5975 GCF_044226135.1 Methylocella sp.
GGGCGAACTGGCGCGCGCGCGGCGCAGCGCGCGGAGCGCCTTCCGCCTCGTCATGTTCGCGCTGAGCCTCGCGCTCGCCGTCGCCTTTCTGTCGGCGTCGGCGCGCGCGGGCGAGAAGCACACTTTCATCATTCCGCCCGACGACGGCTATGGCCTTGAAGACTGCCTCGCCACGAAATCGGCCTGCGGCGCCATGGTCGCCTCCGCCTGGTGCCAGGCGAACGGCCTCAAGGGCGTCGAGCGCTTCGGCCGCGCCGAGGAGCTCGACGGCGAGCCGGGCCGCCCGGCGGGCGCGCAGCCGGGCTCTTTCTATGTGGCCTGCTCGGAGTCGATCTGAGGCGCGGCGCGGCGCGTCACTTCAAAAAATCGCCGCAGCGCGCGACCTCGCCGGGGCCCCAGGGCTGCACCGGCACCACCGAGGTCGAATTCTTCGGCGAGCCTTCCACCAGCTTGTCGGAATAGACCATATAGACCAGAACGTTGCGCTTGGCGTCGCAGCCGCGCACGATCTGCATGCGCTTGAAGATGAGCGAGCGGCTCTCGCGGTGGACCACGTCGCCCTGCTCGAACTTCGCCTTGAACGAGATCGGCCCGTACTGGCGGCAGGACAGCGAGACGTCGGACGCCTCCTCGGCCACGCCGAACATGCCGGCGACGCCGCCCTTCTCCGGTATGGTGTAATAGCAGGCGACGCCGTTCACGTCGGGGTCGTCGATGGCGTAGGTCGCAAGCTTGTCGTTCGGCGTGAGCAGCTTGAACACCGTCGACTTGCGGAAGATGAGGTCCGGATCGTCGGAGGCCGCGGCCGGACCGGGCCAGAGCGTCGCCGCGGCGACGGAAAGAAAGGCGCCGCCGGCGAAGACGGCCCGCAAAAATCGGTCCGGCTGGAAAAATCTGGAAAGCATGGACGCAGCGTCTCCGCGAGTTGACCGCCAAGATATGCGGCGCGCGAAGCCCCGCCGCAAGCGCAGCGGCGCAAGCTTTGCCGCAGACGTGCGAGCCCGGGCGCGCGGGCCGCGGCCAAAAACTCTGCATCTTTTCGGACGAATGCTTTAGAAAGCCCAAGCGGCCGCGACGAAGCCACGCTTCCACCATGAAGCGCGGCGAAAAAGGCGCCTTCGCGCGGGCCGCAAGACGGCGCCCCACCGCGCAGGGAAGGCGCCGCAGCGCCTGCGTCCGGGGTTGCGTCAAAGGGTCTTCATGGTCGTATCAGCTCGCTTTCGCGGTTTTCGCCTGCGGCGTCCTCGCGCCGTGCGGCTGCGGGGGGTTGCGCCCCTGCTCGCGGCGCTGTGGTTCGCGGCCGCCGGGGCGGCGCTGGCGCAGACCTATGACTGCGCCGGGCTACAGGCGAAAATCGCCGAGCTCGACCGTAGCGGCGGCGGACGCGGGCCAGGCCCCTCGCGCCAGCAGCTCGGCGAGCTGAACGGGCTGATCGCGACGGCGCGCTCGCTGTCCTGCGACCAGCCGCCTTACGCCTGGAGCGGGCGCTGCCCCGGCCTCAACGCGCAGATCCGCGCGCTGCAGGACCAGGTCGGCCAGGCGCGCGCGCGCGGCGGCGAGGCGGACCGGGCGGCGGCGCGGGTCGAGCTCGTCGCGCGCTACAACACCTATTGCCGCAACCAGCCGCCGCAGCCGCGCCAGCGCGGCTTCTTCGAGCAGCTGTTCGGCATTCCGGCCGCGCCCGAGACGCCGCCGCAGCCGGCCGCCCCGATGTCGCCCGAGGAAGCCCAGCGGCGCGCGGAGGAGGCCGACCCCGCGCCGCGCGGCGGCTCCCAGGCGCTCTGCGTGCGGACCTGCGACGGCGGCTTCTTCCCGCTCGGCGTCTCGGCCAGGAACGCCGACCCGGCCCAGCTCCATTCGCTCTGTCAGGCGCTCTGCCCCAACGCCGAGGTCGCGGTCTACACGCGCTCGCCGAGCCGGCCGGTCGAGACCTCCGTCTCGCTCGACGGCGCGCCCTATTCCGAGATGCCCAACGCCGGCAAGTTCGAGAAGACGTTCGACCCGGCCTGCACCTGCAAGCCGCCCGGCCAGAGCTGGGTCGAGGCGCTCTCCGGCGCGGACGGCGCGCTGCGCGCCCTGCGCAAGGGCGACATCATCGTGACGCCGGAGAAATCCGCCGAGATGTCCGCGCCGTCGAAGCCGGCCGCGTCGCGGCCAAAGCCGGACGCCGCGCCCGCGGCCGACCCCGCCGCGGACCCGGCCGGCGGCGACGGCGAATGGCGCGAAACGACCGGCCCCGACGGCGTCAGGCGGCGCGTCCGCGTAGTCGGGCCGACGCTTTGAGGCGGCCGATCAGGGGCAGCAGCGCCGCAAGCTCCGGCCCCGTGTCGCGGCCCGTAAGGGCGACGCGCAGCGGATGGAACAGCGCCCGGCCCCTGCGCCCGGTCCGCGCCCTGACCTGTCCCGTCCATTCGCCCCACGTCCTTTCGTCGAAAGGCTCCTCGGGCAGCGCCTGAGCCGCCTCCTGCAGGAACGCCTCTTCGCCCGGCTGCGGCGCCGGCTCGATCTCGCCTTCGACCACGCGCCGCCAGTCCACGACGTCGAGGAAGGTTTCGAGATTGCCGCGCACGGCGAGCCAGAACGGCTCGGCCTTCGCCCCGACCACGTCATGGACCGCGAGCCGGTCGCGCACGGATTCGAAATCGAGGCCGTGCAGGGTCCGCGCCGACAGCGTGGCGAGCTCGTCCGGGTCGAAGCGCGTCTGGCTGCGCGACAGCGTGGCGAGGTCGAATTCGCCGACGAGCTGCTTCAGCGAAAACGCCGGATGCAGCGCCACGGACGATCCGATCTGCACCGCCGCGGCCGCGACGGCGAGGGATTCGATCCCGGCGTCGCGCAGCGCGCCGACCTTCCCCGCGCCGCCCCGCTTCGACAGCCCCTCCCCGCTCGCCGACGACAGCAGATTATGATGCCCGAACACGGGCGCCGCGCCTTCGCCGGCGAGCGCCTCGAACAGCTCGATCTGCACCGCCGTGTTGGCCACATGGTCTTCGCCGCGGATGACATGGGTGACGCGGCGGTCGAGATCGTCGACGGTCGAGGGCAGCGTGTAGAGATAGGCGCCGTCGGCGCGGATCAGCACCGGATCCGAGAGCGAGGCGGCCTCGATATGGCTGTCGCCGCGGATGAGGTCGCTCCAGCGCACGGTCCTGCGTTCGAGCAGGAAGCGCCAGTGCGGCCTGCGCCCTTCGGCCTCGAGCTTCGCGCGGTCCTGCGGCGTCAGCGCGAGCGCGGCGCGGTCATAGACGGGCGGGCGCCCGCGCGCGAGCTGGAGCCTGCGCCTGCGCTCGAGCTCCTCCGCGGTTTCATAGCAGGGATAGAGCCTGTTCGCCGCGCGCAGCTTCGCCGCCGCCGCGTCATAGAGCGCGACGCGCCGCGACTGGCGCAGGATGAGGTCGGGGACGACGCCGAGCCAGGCCAAGTCGACCTCGATCGCGAGGGCGTATTCCTCCTTCGATCTTTCCGCGTCGGTGTCATCGAAGCGAAGAATGAATTCGCCATGATGTTTTTTGGCGAACAGATAATTCAGCAGGGCCGTTCGCGCGTTGCCGACATGGATGGCCCCTGTCGGCGACGGCGCGAAACGGACGATCGGATGAGACATGAAGGTCCTGAAGGTCTGCGGCGTTGAGCCGGTCGGCGTCCCGCGCGACGTTATGACAGTTTACGAAGATCCCTCAAGGCAGGCTTTTTCTGGAGCGCGTTCATGACGGTTGGTCTTGCGGCGGTTCTGGCGTTCTGTCTGGCGCTGATCCTGCTCAATCTGGCGAGCGTCGGCATCGCGCTCTGGCGGACATGGCCGCGCCGCCGGCCTTATCCCACGCCCGCGCCCGCGCCCGGCGTCTCGATCGTGCGCCCGCTGTGCGGCCTCGACAATTTCATCGAGGAGACGCTGTCTTCGAGCTTCACGCTCGATTATCCGAATTACGAGGTGATCTTCTGCGTCGCCCGCGCCAATGATCCGGTCGTCGGGGTCGCGCGGCGGCTGATCGCGCAGAACCCCCGAATTCCGGCGAAGCTCATCATCGGCGACGAGAAAGTCTCGGCGAACCCGAAGCTCAACAATTGCGTGCGCGGCTGGGACGCGGCGGCTCATGGGCTGATCGCGCTCGCCGACCATAACGTGCTGATGCCGAAGGATTATATCCAGCGCATGCTGGCGCCTTTCAAGCCCGACGTCGGGCTCGTCTGCTCCATGCCGCTCGGCTCGCATCCGCAGAACCCGTGGGCCGAGCTCGAATGCGCCTTCCTCAACACCTTCGAGGCGCGCTGGCAATACGCCGCCGCGGCCGCCGCGGGCGGCTTCGCGCAGGGCAAGAACATGATGTGGCGCAAGGAGGTGATGGAGCGGGGCGGCGGCGTCAGGGCGCTCGCCGCCGAGATCGCCGAAGACGCCGCCTCGACCAAGCTCGTCCATGCGCAGGGCCTGAAGGTCGCGCTGGTCGACAGCCCGTTTGAGCAGCCGCTCGGCCGGCGCAGCCTGCGCGACGTGTGGATGCGCCAGGCGCGCTGGGCGCGCATGCGGCGCAAGACGTTTCCGCTGTTCTACGCCCCCGAGATCTTCGCCGGGGCGGCCGTGCCCGCGTTTGCGGCGGCCTATGCCGCGCATCTCGCCGACTTCGGCGTCGCGGCCGCGGCGCTTCTCGTCGCGGCGCTGTGGCATGTCCCGGAGCTTGTGCTGGCGAAGATCGCGGGCTGGCATGGCTCCTGGCGCATGCCCTTCATGCTGGCGCTGCGCGACCTCATGCTGCCCGTGATGTATCTCGACGCCTGGTTCGTCGACGACTTCACCTGGCGCGGCACGCAGATGAGCGTGCGCGAGGAGCGCAGCGGCGCCTCTTAAGGCGCCACTGCGGCGAACCCTTGTCGTCTCCTGTTACTCCGCCGCCGCGGGATGCCGGGCGAAGCCGCGCGTCTGGCGCCCCGCCTTGAGCAGCTCGGCGATCAGGAAGGCGACCTCGATCGCCTGCTCGGCGTTGAGGCGCGGATCGCAATAGGTGTGATAGCGGTCGCGGAGATCGGCTTCCGAGATCGCCCGCGCGCCGCCGGTGCATTCGGTGACGTTCTTGCCGGTCATTTCGAGATGCACGCCGCCGGGATAGGTGCCCTCGGCCTGATGCACCGCGAAGAAGGCGCGGATCTCGCTCATGATGCGGTCGAACGGCCGGGTCTTGTAGCCGCCCGCGGCCTTCACCGTGTTGCCGTGCATCGGGTCGCAGGACCAGACCACGCTGCGCCCTTCGGCCTCGACGGCGCGGATCAGCGCCGGCAGATGCGCCTCGACCTTCTCGGCGCCGAAGCGGCAGATCAGCGTGAGGCGGCCGGCCTCATTGCCGGGGTTCAGCAGGTCGATCAGGCGCAAAAGCCCGTCGGGCTTGAGCGAGGGGCCGCATTTGAGGCCGATCGGATTGTTCACGCCGCGCGCATATTCGACATGGGCGTGATCTTCCTGGCGGGTGCGGTCGCCGATCCAGATCATGTGGCCGGAGGTCGCGTAATAATCGCCGGTGGTCGAATCGACGCGCGTCAGCGCCTCCTCAAAGCCGAGCAGCAGCGCCTCGTGCGAGGTGTAGAAATCGGTCTGGCGCAGCTCCTGATGCGACTCGGGGTCGAGCCCGATCGCGCGCATGAAGCCGAGCGTCGCGCTGATCTGGTCGGCGAGCTCCTGATAGCGCGCCGACTGCGGGCTGTCCTTGACGAAGCCGAGCATCCACTGATGCGCGTTTTCGAGATTGGCGTAGCCGCCGCCGGCGAAGGCGCGGATGAGGTTCAGCGTCGCCGCCGCCTGCCGATAGGCCATGAGCTGGCGATGCGGATCGGGAATGCGCGCCGCGGGCTCGAAGGCGATGTCGTTGACGATGTCGCCGCGATAGCTCGGCAGCGAGACGCCGCCCACCGTCTCGTCGGGCGCGGAGCGCGGCTTGGCGAACTGGCCGGCGATGCGGCCGACCTTCACCACCGGCAGGGCCGCGGCG
>NZ_JBGAHM010000021.1:0-53396 GCF_044226135.1 Methylocella sp.
GACCGGCGCGCCGGCGCGGTCGACGACGAAGGTCAGCGCCACGTCGCTCGAAGCCTGGACGATGCGCTGCATGTCCTCGAAGCTGCCGATCGGCCGGCCGTCGATCGAGACGATGACGTCGCCGGGCCTGAAGCCCGCCGCCTCGGCCGCGCCGCCCGCCGTCACGGCGTCGACGACCGGCGTCAGCACGGCGCGGCCGTTGACGTAATAGACCCCCGAGAAGATGACGATCGCGAGGATGAAATTGGCGATCGGCCCGGCCGCGACGATGGCCGCGCGCTTCCACACCGGCTGGGCGAAGAAGCTGACCGCGCGCTCCTGCGGGGCCATCATGGCGGCCGCCTGCTGGTCGGTCATGGAGGCGCCGTTGGCGTCGCCGTGGAACTTCACATAGCCGCCGAGCGGAAGGGCCGCGACGCGCCAGCGCGTGCCGTGGCGGTCGACCGCCGCGAAGATCTCGGGGCCGAAGCCGAGCGAGAAGGCGTCGACCTTGACGCCGCACCAGCGGCCGACGAGGAAATGGCCAAGCTCGTGGAAGAACACCACGACGCTGAGCACGAAGATGAAGGGAAAGACATAGGTCGCGGCCGACCAAAGGGGCGAAAGAATATCCATCATCTCCTCATCGGGCGCGCGGCGCGCGGCCCGTCAGGCTGACGGACGCCCCTCGCTTCAGGACGCCGCCGCGCCCTGCGGCAGACGGGCGCTCGTCCGCTCACGCACGGCCCGGTCGATCTCGAGCGCTTCGGCGACCGTCTCCGGCTCGCGCGCCACGCCGTCGCCGAGCGCGCCGTCGCAGGCCTCCTCGACGAGCCGGGCGATCTCGTGGAACGAGATGCGCCGTTCGAGAAAGGCGGCGACGGCGATTTCATTGGCCGCGTTCAATACAGTAGGAAGCCCGCGCCCGGCGCGCAAGGCGTCGAGGGCGACGCGCAACGCCGGGAAGCGCGCGAAATCGGGCCGCTCGAACGTCAGCTGGCCGACGCCGGCGAGGTCGAGGCGGCGCGCTTTGGTCTTGAGCCGCGCCGGAAAGGCGAGGCAATGGGCGATCGGCACCTTCATGTCGGGCGCGGCGAGCCCGGCCGAGACCGACCCGTCCGTGAAGGCGACGAGCCCGTGCACGACCGATTGCGGATGCACCAGAACGTCGAGCCGCTCCGGCTCGATCCCGAAGATGTAATGCGCCTCGATGACTTCGAGGCCCTTGTTCATGAGCCCGGCGCAGTCGACCGTGATCTTCGGGCCCATCGACCAGTTCGGATGGGCGAGCGCCTGCTCCGGCGTCGCCGCGGCGATGGCCTCGAAGCTCCAGGCGCGGAACGGGCCGCCGGACGCCGTCAGCGTGATCATCTCGACCGCGGCGAGATCGGCCTCGCCCATCGCCTGGAACACGGCGTTGTGCTCGCTGTCGACCGGCAGCAGGCGCGTCCCCGAGGCCGCCGCCTGCTTCATGAAGGCGGGGCCGGCGCAGACGAGACATTCCTTGTTGGCGAGGGCGACGGTGCGCCCCGCCTGCAGCGCCGCGAAGGTCGGCGCGACGCCCGCCGTGCCGACGATGGCGCCGACGACGATGTCGGCCGGGCGCAGCGCCGCCTCGACCACGGCCTCGGGGCCCGCGGCCGCCTCGACGCCGGTGCCCGCGAGCGCGGCCTTGAGGTCACGATAGGCGGCGGGATCGGCGACGGCGGCGAAGGCGGCGCCGAGTTCGACGGCGGTCCTCGCCAGCGCCGCCGCGTCGCGCCCGCCGGCGACGGCCGAAACCGTGAAGGCGCCGCTCGCGCCCTTGACCACTTCGGCGGTGGAGCGCCCGATCGAGCCCGTCGCGCCGAGCACGACGAGGCTGCGCGGGGCGGCGCACGGCGCCGGCGCCCAAAACGCCTCGCGAGCGGGCGCGGGCGGCTCCTGCGCGCTCTCATGCGCGCTCTTGGGCCGCAGATGGACGACTTTTTTCATGACGTTCCGTCGAAGGGCGGGAAACGTCCCGATAACATCATGGGCGGCGACGAAAAGACAGTCGCGGCGGTTCGTTTCGGCGCGACTGTCGCCCATCGGCCACAGAGGCCGCAGCGGGGGCGAATGGGCTCAGGTCCAGTGAAACAGGCCGGACGGGCCGCGCAGCGCGGCGAGACCGGCGGCGAAGGCCGCGGCCGCGATGAAGCCGTCGAGCCGGTCCATGAAGCCGCCATGGCCTGGAATCAGCGCGCTCGAATCCTTGACCCCGAAGCGGCGCTTGACGGCGGATTCGAAAATGTCGCCGGCCTGCGACACGGCGGCGGCGGCGAGGCCCAGCAGGAAGACCGGCGCGAGCGTCGCGAAGGCCGGCGCGTCGGCCCCGTAAAGCCCGACGAGCGCGCCAAGGCTCGCGCCGGCGACGATCCCGCTGAGCGTGCCCGACCAGGTCTTGGACGGCGAGACGCGCGGCCAGAGTTTTGGCCCGCCGATCAGCCGGCCGCCGAAATAGGCGAAGACGTCCGTGCCCCAGACCGTGGCGCAGAGCCAGACGACGGCTTTCGCGCCGCCGCCGGCCGAGAAGAACAGAAGGCAGAGGGCGACGATGAGCGACCCCGCATAGGGCGCGCCGCAGAAGGCCCAGAGGCGCCGCCCCGGCCCCGCCGCGGCCGCCGCCAGCCCTCCGCCGGCCAGCAGCGCGAGGCAGGCCGCCGCATAAGTCTGGCGCGCCGAGAGATAGGCGGCCGCGCCCACGGCCGCCGCGACGGCGAGAAAGCGCAGGCGCGGGCGCAGCGTCTTGATCAGCGTCTGCCATTCATAGGCGACGGCGAGGGTGGCTGAGCACCAGATCAGGACGAAGGCCGCGCCGCCGAACACCACCGAGGCGAGCGGCGCGGCGGCCAGCACCAGCGACGAGACGACGCGGGGCGCAAGGTCGGCCATGCGCCGCCCCGGCCGCAGCGGGCCGCGTCCGCTCGTCCCGCGCGGGGCGCCGCCGGCGTTGTCGAGGCTTGTTTCGGCCATGGCGCGCGCGCCTGCGTCTCGAGGGGTGATGGCTCAGCCTCCGGCCACGCTCACGGCCGGGGCCGAGCCGCCGAAGCGCCGCTCGCGCTGGCCATATTCGGCGAGGGCGGCGGCGAAGGCCTTGCGATCGAAGTCGGGCCAGTGCATCGGCAGGAACACGAACTCCGAATAGGCCGCCTGCCAGAGCAGGAAGTTGGACAGGCGCTGCTCGCCGGAGGTGCGGATGATGAGGTCGGGGTCGGGCGCGCCGGCGGCGTCGAGCCGCGAGGCGAAATAGGCCGCGTCGACGGCGGACGGGTCGATCCGGCCCGCGCGCGCGTCCTCGGCGATCGCCCGGGCCGCGGCGGCGATCTCCTGCCTCGCCCCGTAATTGAAGGCGACGATCAGGGTGAGGCCGCCGCAGTCGCGGGTCGTGGCTTCGGCCTCGGCGAGGAGCGCGCGGACGTCGGGCTTCAGGTCGTCGCGCCGGCCGATGATCCTGACCTTGACGTCAGCCTTGCGCAAATCGGCGAGGTCGTTGCGGATGAAGAACTTCAGGAGGCCGAGGAGATCGGAGATCTCCTCCTGCGGGCGGCTCCAGTTTTCGACCGAGAAGCTGTAGACGGTGAGATAGTCGAGCCCGAAGTCGATCGCGGCGCGCACGGCGCCGCGCAGCGCCTCGAGGCCGCGACGATGGCCTTCGATGCGCGGCAGGCCGCGGGCCGCGGCCCAGCGGCCGTTGCCGTCCATGATGACCCCGACATGAACGGGCGCGCGCTTGTCCGGCGTCGCCGCGGCCGGCGTCTTGTTCGAGAACATGCTTCGCATCGCGTCCTGGCGCCGCCTTCTAGAGCATCTTCAGCGGAAGCCGCACACTCCCGCCTCCGGAACATGCGTTCAAGCAAAGAATTGAAGCGCAGGCCAGCCGGGCCCCGCGCCTGAACGGCGCAAGCCGCGGGACCGTCGCGCGCGCCGGGGAGGGGCGTCAGAACCGGGGCGCGTCAGACCTGCATGATCTCCTTTTCCTTGGCGGCGAGGGCGGAATCGACGTCGGCGACGAACTGGTCGGTCGCCTTCTGCACCTCCGCCTCCTGCCGCTTCTGGTCGTCCTCGCTGATCTCCTTGTCTTTCAGGAGCTTCTTCAACATGTCGATGCCGTCGCGCCGCACATGCCTGATGGCGACGCGGGCGTCCTCGGCGTATTTGTGGGCGACCTTGGCCATCTCCTTGCGCCGCTGCTCGTTGAGCTCGGGGATGCGGATGCGCAGCACCAGCCCCTCGGTCATCGGCGAAAGGCCGAGATTGGAGTTGCGGATCGCCTTTTCGACGGCGCCGACCATGCCCTTGTCCCAGACCTGCACCGAGAGCATGCGCGGCTCGGGCACGCTGATCGTCGCCACCTGGTTCATCGGCATGGACTGGCCATAGGCCTCGACATGGATGGGTTCGAGCAGGCTCGCCGAGGCGCGTCCGGTGCGCAGGCCGCCGAGTTCATGCTTCAGGGTCGCGATCGCGCCCTGCATGCGCCGCTTGAGGTCGGCGAGGTCGAAGTCTGCGCTCATCTGGGGCGGTCCTGGCTCATGATCCTGCTGAACGCCGCGCCCCGGCGCGTCGACGGGGGCGGCCCGACGCGCCGGCCTTAAGGCGAGACGAGGCTGAAGCGCCCCTTCCCCTGCAGCGCGGCGCTGATCGCGCCCGGCTCGCGGATGGAAAAGACGATTATCGGAATCCGGTTCTCCCGCGCAAGGGCGAAAGCGGCCGTGTCCATCACCGCGAGATTCTTGGCGATCGCCTCGTCCTGCGACAGGGCTTCGTAGCGCGTGGCGTTCGGGTCGCGCTTGGGGTCGGCCGAATAGACCCCGTCGACCTGGGTCGCCTTCATGATCAGGTCGCACGAAAGCTCGGCGCCGCGCAGCGCCGCGCCGGTGTCGGTCGTGAAGAAGGGATTGCCGGTGCCGCCGGCGAGCACCACGATGCGGCCCTTGCCGAGGTGATGCAGCGCCGCCTGCCGCGAGAACGGCTCGCACAGCGAGGGCATGGGCACGGCCGAGAGGGCGCGCGCGCTCTGCCCCTCCTTCTCGATCGCATATTCGAGGGCGAGCGCGTTCATCACCGTGGCCAGCATGCCGATGGAGTCGGCGCGGGCGCGCTCGATGCCCTTGTCGGCCCCGGCGATGCCGCGGAAGAAATTGCCGCCGCCGACCACCACCGCCACCTCGACCCCGAGCGCGGCCGAGGCCGCGAGATCGGCGGCGATATGGGTCAGGGTCGGCATGTCGAGGCCATGCGAGCCCGGCCCCATCAGGGCCTCGCCCGACAGCTTGACGACGACGCGGCGCCAGGGCGAAGGCGAAGACGCGGCCGTCGCGCCGGCCGAGGTTTGCGCAGTATGGGTCATCGCCGCCGTCCTCACAATGAGCGCAGGGTCGTGCCGCTGGAGGCGTCTCCAGCGTAAGTTGCGGATTTCGGCCGTCTTCGCGCGCTGCTCGAAACCGGGCGCGCCGCGGCGGGCGCACCATGGCCATGGCTCAGGCGCCCGTCAAGCCTCTTCGGCCCGCGGCCGGACGTCGCCGAAAGCCCCGCGCAAGCGCCGCGGTTTCAGGCATACTCGCCGCTCAAACGCTCCTGGAATCCCGCCGCGCATGGCCGTCCGTCTTTTTCGCGATTCGATCCTCGCCCGGCTCGCGCTGATCCCTTCCGTGATCCTCGCGCTCGGCATCGCCGTCGCGATCGGCGCGACGCTCGCCGGCGCGCGCGGGCGCATCGCCTCGGAGGAAGCCTCGGGCGTCACGCTCGGGGATCATCTGATCCGCTTCGCGCTCGACGACCTCGCCGCGGCCAGAAGCCCCGGCGACCGGGCGGCGACGGCGCGTCGGCTGCGCGAGGGGCTCGCCCAGATCCGCCACATCCGCGTCGCCTTCCCGGACGCGCCGCCGCCGCCGCCGTCGAATCTCGCGCCCGCCTGGTTCACGGCGCTGCTGCGCCCGCCGGAAATCGTCAAGACCTATTCGCTCGGCGGGGGCGCGGAGCCGCGGGGCGAGATCGTCATGCGCGGCGAGCCCTCCGACGAGTCGGCCGAAATCTGGTCGGGCCTCCTGTTCCTGACCGCGCTGCTCGGGCTCCTGTCCTTCGCCATCGTCACGCTCATGGTGGCGGCGGCGCGCCATGCGCTCGCGCCGCTGCGCCAGCTGCTCGAAGGGCTCGACCGGCTCGGGCGGGGCCAGTTCGGCGCGCTGCCGCAGATCGGCACGGGCGAGCTCGCCCCCATCGCCGCCCATTTCAACCGGCTCTCCGCCACGCTCGCGCGCTCGGAGGCCGACAATCATCTCCTGATCGACCGGCTGATGTCGGTGCAGGACGCCGAGCGCAAGGAGCTCGCGCGCGAACTGCATGACGAATTCGGCGCCTCGCTGTTCGGCATCAGGGCGGCGGCCTCCTGCATCGTCGAGGCCGCCTCCGCCGAGGTCGGGCCGGAGGCGAAGACCGAGATCGTCGAACGGGCGCGCAGCGTCTCGGCCCTCGCCGACGCCATCCAGAAGCAGAACTACCGCATTCTCGAGCGCATCCGCCCCATGGTGCTGCGCCAGATGGGGCTCGCCGAGGCGCTCGCCCAGCTCGTCGAAAGCTTTCGCGCGCAGCACAAGGAGTTTTCCTGCGCGATCGAGGTTTCGGAGACGGCCGCCGGGCGGCGCTTCGACGAGGAGGCGAGCCTGACCGCCTATCGCATCGCCCAGGAGGGGCTGACCAATGTCGCGCGCCATTCGGGCGCGGATTCGGTCTGCGTCTCGATGGAGGTCGCGCGCGCGCCCTCCGGCGCTGAAGAAATCCGCCTCGCGGTCGAGGACGACGGCGTCGGCCCGCCGCCCGAACTGCGCTATGGCTATGGGCTGCTCGGCATGAGCGAAAGGGTGCGCAAGCTCGACGGACGTCTTACGATAAAAGAAGGCGAGGCCGGCGGGACGCGAATCGAGGCGGTCATTCCGCTCGCGCCGCAAAGAGCGCAGAACGAAACGCCCCGGCCCACAGGGGCCGAAACCACGGCCGAAGGCGCGCAGGGAGGCGCGGAGTCATGACGGCGGGAGCCAAGATTCTTCTCATCGAGGATCATCCGATCGTGCGCGACGGCTGCCTGCGCATCCTCGCCCGGCGGCCCGACTTCACCGCCGTCGAGGCCGCGACCGCTCAGGCCGGGCTCGCGGCCAACCGGACTTTTCTGCCCGACGTGATCATCCTCGACCTCGAACTGCCGGACCTTGGCGGGCTCGACGCCATGCCCGAGCTCTTGAAGGACAATCCCTCCGCCCGCATCGTCATCTTCAGCATGTATGAGGCGGCGAGCTTCGTCACCAAGGCGCTGGAGCGCGGCGCGCGCGGCTATGTGACCAAGAACGACGACCCCAACGCCATTTTGCAGGCGGTGGACAAGGCGCTCGCCGGCGCGGTCTATCTCGGCCAGTCGGTGGCGCAAAACCTCGCGCTCGCCAATTTCGAACCGGCCGACGACCCGCTGCGGGCGCTGAGCGAGCGCGAGAAGCAGGTCGTGACCCTGCTCGGCGAGGGCAAGAGCCTGTCGGAAATCTCGGCGGCGCTGGCGATCGGCTACAAGACCGCGGCGAACATCGTCTCGACGGTCAAGCAGAAGCTCGGCATCGGCACGAGCCCGGCGCTGATCAAATTCGCGGTGGAGCTGAGGGGGCGGGGGGCAAGGGGCGCGGGCGAGGGGCGGGCGTGAGGCGTCACACCCGCATCGGCATCAGCACATAGAGCGCGCTCGCGCCCTCGCGGTCCTGCGCCAGAGTGGGAGAGCCGGGGTCGGCGAGCTTGAACAGCGCCGTGTCGCTGTCGAGCTGCTCCATGATGTCGAGCAGGTAGCGGGCGTTGAAGCCGATGTCGAGCGGCGCGGAATCATAGTCGACGTCAAGCTCCTCCTGCGCCGAGCCCGACTCCGGGTTCGTCACCGAAAGCGTCATGCGTCCGTCGGCGATGGCGAGCTTGACCGCTCTGCCCCGATCCGAGGAAATGGTCGAGACGCGGTCGACCGCCGCCGCGAAAGGCGCGCGGTCCACGATCAACCGCTTGTCGTTGCCGGCCGGAATGACCCGCATATAGTCCGGGAAGGTGCCGTCGATCAGCTTCGAGGTCAGCACCACGTCGCCGAAGGTGAGCCGGATCTTGGTCGTCGAAAGCTCGACCTTGACGTCTTCGGACAGGCCCTCGACGAGCTTCTGCGTCTCGGTCACGGCCTTGCGCGGCACGATCACGCCGGGAACGCCGGCGGCCCCCTTGGGGCAGGCGATCTCGACGCGCGCGAGCCTGTGCCCGTCGGTCGCGACCGCGCGCAGGACTGTCTCGCCCCCCTCCTCCATGGAATGCAGGAAGATGCCGTTGAGGTAATAGCGCGTCTCCTCGTTCGAGATCGCGAACTGGGTCTTGTCGATCAGCTTTTTCAGGTCGGCCGGCGCGAGCATGAACTCATGGCTGAACTCGCCCGTCGCAAGATCGGGAAAATCGCCGTCGGGCAGGGTCTGGAGCGTGAAGCGCGAGCGGCCCGAGCGCAGCTGGAGCTGGCCGCCGTCGCCCATGGCCTCAAGCGAGACCTGCGCGCCGTCGGGCAGCTTGCGCACGATGTCATAAAGCGTATGCGCCGGAAGCGTGGTCGAGGCGGCGGCCTCGTTGGACAGGATCGGGATGGTGTTGCGCCGCTCCACCACGCGATGAACATGGCCGAGCGATTTGAGCAGGGCCGCTCGCTCAAGGGTGACTTTCATGGCGCGTCCGTTTCCTCTTATAAAACCGTGCGCAAGCCAGTGAGCCTCGGCCGGGGGCGAGACTTTGGCGCGGCGCGGCAATTTGCGCAAGCGGCGCAAGGCGTTTCCCACCGGCTTCCTGCGCGCCGGCCCGCAGACGGGGCGGACGCAAAACCACCGCAATCGCCGGGCCTTTACCCGTCGTTAAGCCCGGCCGGGCCAGCATCGGCGCGGGCGGCGGAGTCCCGACGGAGAAGGGCGACGCAGCCTTCATGAGCAGGCGCGAGACGGACGAGCGGCTTGAACCCCATTTCGGACCGGCGCGGAAGCCGTTGATGGCGCAGCGGGGCGAACGGCCCGGCCGGGCGCGCAAGCCGGCGAAGGCGCGCCGCAGGCGGCGCTCGGGGCTCGTCGGCGCGCTGTCGCTCGGGCTGACGCTGGCGGTATGGGGCGGCGTGGCGGCGACGGCGGTGGTCGGCTACCACATCACCCAGCTCCCGCCGATCGACAAGCTCGAGGTGCCGAAGCGCCCGCCCAACATCGCCATTCTGGCCGACGACGGGGCGCTCCTCGCCAATCGCGGCGACACGGGCGGGGCGAGCGTCAAGCTCTCCGACCTGCCGGCCTTCGCCCCGAAGGCGTTCGTGGCGATCGAGGACCGGCGCTTCTATTCGCACTGGGGCGTCGACCCCATCGGCGTGCTGCGCGCGGCGACGCGCAACGCCGCAGGCGGCGCGACGCAGGGCGGCTCGACCCTGACCCAGCAGCTCGCGAAAAACCTGTTCCTGACGCAGGAGCGAACCTTTTCGCGCAAGATCCAGGAGGCGATCCTCGCGGTCTGGCTCGAGCGCAAATATTCCAAGAACCAGATACTCGAGCTTTATCTGAACCGCGTCTATTTCGGCTCGGGCGCCTATGGGATCGAGGCCGCCTCGCAGCGCTATTTCGGCCATCCGGCGCGCGCGCTCACCCTGCCCGAGGCGGCCATGCTCGCGGGCCTGATGAAGGCCCCGACCAAGCTCGCGCCGAACCGCAACCTGAAGGGCGCGCAGGAACGGGCGGCGCAGGTCGTCGCGGCGATGGCCGAGGAAGGCTTCGTGACGCCGGGCATGGCGCAATACGCCCTCGCCAATCCGGCGACGCCGGCGAAGCCGAAGGGCGCGGGCTCGGCCAATTACGCGGCCGACTATGTGATGGACGTCCTCGACGACACGATCGGCGCGGTCGACGAGGACATCGTGGTGACGACGACGATCAGCGCGCGGCTGCAGGCCGCGGGCGAGGCCGCGCTGACGCAGGAGCTCGACGCCAAGGGCGCGAAATTCGGCGTCGAGCAGGGCGCGCTGGTCTCGATCGAGCCGAACGGCGCGATCAAGGCGCTGATCGGCGGGCGCAACTACGCCGACAGCCAGTTCAACCGCGCGACGGCGGCCAAGCGCCAGCCGGGCTCGGCCTTCAAGCCCTTCGTCTATCTCGCCGCGCTCGAACATGGGCTGACGCCGGCGAGCGTGCGCGACGACGCCCCGATCAACGTGCGCGGCTGGACGCCGGAGAATTATTCGCGCCAGTATTTCGGCCCGGTGACGCTGACGAAGGCGCTCTCCCTCTCGCTCAACACGGTCGCGGTGCGGCTCGGCCTCGAGGTCGGCCCCAAGGCGGTGATCAACGCCGCGCATCGCCTGGGGATCGAATCCGAGCTGACGCCCAACGCCTCGATCGCGCTCGGCACCTCGGAGGTGACGCCGCTCGAACTGGTTTCGGCCTATGCGCCCTTCGCCAACGGCGGCGTGGCGGTCGAACCCTTCATCATCCTGCGCGTCAAGACGGCGGCCGGCAAGCTGCTCTACCAGCGCAAGTCCTTTTCCAACGGACGGGCGATGGACGCGGCCTATGTCCCGATGATGAACGCCATGATGCAGGAGACGCTACTGACCGGCACGGCGCGCAAGGGCGAGCTGCCGGGCTGGCAGGCGGCGGGCAAGACCGGCACGAGCCAGGATTTCCGCGACGCCTGGTTCGTCGGCTATACGGCGCGGCTCGTGACCGGCGTGTGGCTCGGCAATGACGACAACTCGCCGACCAAAAAGGCCTCGGGCGGCAATCTGCCGGTGGAGATCTGGTCGCGCTACATGCGCGTCGCGCATCAGGGCGTTCCGCCGCAGCCGCTGCCCGGCGGAATCTGGCGCGCGCCCGAGGCGGCGCCTTCCTTCTGGCCGGGCGCAGGGCAGGACGCGGCGCCGGTCGAAGTCGCCCCGCCGCCGCCCGTGGCGGAGGCCGGCGCGCCGGGCGCGCCCTCCCCCGCGACGGGACCCGCGCCCGCGGCCCAGCAGCCGCGCCGCGCCGCGGCCGACCCGACGCAGGGCGGCTTCGCGCCGCCGGGCCTCATTCCCACGCAGGGGCGCGCGGCCGGGCGGCCGCCGGCGCGGGAGAAGAATTTCTTTGAAAGCCTGTTCGGCGGCTGAGCGCGTTCCATTTTGACGCGAAAGGCCGATCCCGCGGGACCGGCCTTCGCGCCCGCCGCGTCAATCCGCCGGCTCTTTTTCGAGCGTGGCGCAATGGGCCTTGGCGGCGGCGGCCGCCGCCTCGTCGACGAAGTCGATGCGCACCATATTGGTCGCGCCGGGCGTGCCGAAGGGGACGCCAGCCACGGTGATGATGCGGTCGCCGACGAAGGCGAAGCCCTCGCGATAGGCGAATTTGGCGGCGCGCCGCGTCATGTCGTCGATGTCATGCGCGTCCTTGGTGACGAGCGCGTGCACGCCCCAGGCGATGGCGAGCCGGGCCGCCGTCTCCGGGTAAGGCGTGAGCGCGAGCACCGGCGCGACCGGGCGCTCCCGCGCGATGCGCAGCGCCGTCGCGCCTGACGCCGTCCAGGCGACGATCGCCTTGAGGTCGAGCGTCTCGACGACGTTGCGCGCGGCGATGGCGATGGCGTCGGCCCCCGTCGCCTCGGGCGCCGTGCGCTGGGCGTTGATGATGCTGCGGTAATAGGCGTCGCGCTCGACCTCCTCGGCGATCCTGTTCATGGTCGCCACGGCCTCGACCGGATAATGGCCGGCGGCGCTTTCGGCCGAGAGCATGACCGCGTCGGCGCCCTCGAACACGGCGGTCGCCACGTCCGACACTTCGGCGCGCGTCGGCACCGGCGAGTTGATCATGGACTCGAGCATCTGCGTCGCGACCACCACCGGCTTGCCGAGACGGCGGGAGATGCGGCTGATGCGCTTTTGCAGGCCGGGCACCTTTTCGAGCGGCATCTCGACGCCGAGGTCGCCGCGCGCGACCATCAGCCCGTCGGAGATTTCGACGATCTCCTCGAGCCGCGCGATCGCCTGCGGCTTCTCGATCTTCGACATGACGGCGGCGCGCCCGCGCGCGAGCTTCTTGACCTCGGCGACGTCGTCGGGCCGCTGCACGAAGGAGACGGCGACCCAGTCGACGCCGGCCGCAAGCCCGGCTTCGAGATCGGCGCGGTCCTTGTCGGTCATGGGCGAGACGGGAATCTCGGTGTCGGGCAGGCTGACGCCCTTGCGGTTCGAGATTTCGCCGGCGACGTCGACGCGCGCCACGGCGCGGTCGGCCTCGGCCTCGACCACATAGAGGCGCACCTTGCCGTCGTCGACGAGCAGCGTGTGGCCGGGCGCGAGCGCCTTGAGGATTTCGGGATGCGGCAGGCAGACCCTTGTTTCGTCGCCGGGCTCGGGATTCGAGTCGAGCGTGAAGGTCTGGCCAGGCTTGAGCTTGACGGCGCGGTCCCTGAACAGGCCGATGCGCAGCTTCGGTCCCTGGAGATCGAGCAGGATCCCGATCGGGCGGCCGGATTCGGCCTGCACGGCGCGGATCATGCGCACCTGCTCGCGCATCGCGTCATGCGAGGCGTGGCTCATGTTGATGCGGAAGACGTCGGCTCCCGCCCTGTGCAGGGCGCGCAGCGTCTCCTCCTTGGCCGAGGCCGGCCCGATGGTCGCGATGATTTTGCACCGACGCAGTCGCCGCATGAGAGCCTCTTTTCGGGGAAGCCGGGGCGGCGGGCGGGCCCTGCGGCTGTCGCGACGCGTCCGGACGGTAAGATCGTCGATCGTGACCCGCCGGCGGCGGCGTGGTCCCGCATGCTGTTTAAAGCGCTTTTGTTTCCTTTTTACGCCAGCGCCGCGGCGCTCCTGAAGACGCGCGGGCCGGCCGGACGCGTCCGGCCGCGAGGCTCACGGCCTCGCCGCGGCGGCGTCGGTGAGCTGAACCGTCCAGTTCTTCGCCTCCTTGCCGGTGTCGACTTCAAAGAAGCCCGTCCGGTCGAAGCCCCTGACATAGCAGTCCTCGCGGCCGAGAATGCGGAATTCGCGGTCGCGCGTGCACATGAAGGCCTTGCCCTTCCACTCCGCGCCGCGTTCGTCCTGGGCGTAGAGATAATAATATTCGGCGGCGAGCGCGCCGCGCACCAGCGTCTCGCAGGCGCCGGGCTTCAGGTTCCACCAGCCCTCGCTGACCCATGTCGCGCCGTCCGTATAGGCGAGCGAGACGCTGACCCGATTCGCCGTGGCGTTGCACAGGCGGAAATCGGCGAGCGCCGGCGCGACGCCCAGAGCCGCGACGAGCCCGGCAAAGGCCCCGAGCGCGACGGCGGGCGTAAACCTTCGCCGCACAGCCGTCAAGATTGCGGTGATCCGCTTTGTCAACACCGACCTCTGGAGGAGTCCCGCAGGACGATGGCCGCTTCTAGCGCGCGCGGGCGGCGATGGCCAGCAAGCCCGCCCGCCGCGCCGCGGGCGCGGGGCCGCGGGCGCGATCACATTTTCTCCTGCGGGCGGGCGCGGCTTTGGCGCATGGTTGCGGCCGCGCCCCGGCCGGGCGATGGTCGCCCGCCTGAAACCCGAAGGAGCGACGCCGACCGATGACCGAGCCCGATTTTCCGCGCGAGCCGGATCATGATCCGGTCGAACGCATCGAAGGCCCGCTCGACGCCGGCGTCCTGTTCATCTGCGACCACGCCTCCAACGCCCTGCCCGCGCGCTATGGATCGCTCGGCCTGCCGCAGGGCGAGCTCGAACGCCATATCGGCTATGACATCGGCGCGGCGACGCTGACGCGGCGGCTCGCCGCCCTCGCCGGCGCGCCGGCCGTGCTGTCGCGCTTCTCGCGCCTGCTCATCGACCCCAACCGCGGCGCCGACGACCCGACGCTGGTCATGCAGCTGTCCGACGGCGCGATCGTGCCGGGCAACGCCGGCGTGAGCGCCGAGGAGGTCGAACGCCGCGTCGCGCGGTTCTGGCGTCCCTATCGCCAGGCGGTTTCGGAGGCGATCGAGGCGATGGCCGCGAGGGGGCCGCTTCCCGTCGTGCTCTCGATCCATTCCTTCACGCCGACCTGGCGCGGCGTCGTGCGGCCATGGGAGATCGGCGTCCTGTGGGACACGGACCCGCGCCTCGCCCTGCCGCTGATCGCGGCGCTCGGGGAGGCGGGGTTCACGGTCGGCGACAACGAGCCCTATGACGGCGCGCTCGAAGGCGACACGCTGGACGAAGAGGTGACGCGGCGCGGGCTCGCCGGGATCCTGATCGAGGCGCGCCAGGATCTTGTCGCCTCGATCGAGGACGCCGAGAGCTTCGCCGACCGGCTCGCCCCGATCATCGCGGCGCAGATCGCCAGGCCGGAGCTGCGCGAGCCGGCCTTCCTGCCGAGCCGCACCGGCCGCCACAGGCGCCGCGTCGCGGCCGACGCGGCGTCAGGCTAAAGCCGGCACGCCGATTGCTGCTTCATGGTCAGCGGCGTCATTTATTAGGTAAACTGCTTACATAATAACTGAACGCTCGTGAAGAAGCAAGGATAAATCAAATGGCGGACCACAAAGTTACAGTTGAACAGCTCCCGAGTGGCAAATGGGCCTGCTTTCTCCACTTGCCCGACCATGATCAGCCGATCGACCTCGGCAAGCAATTCAAGAATGACGAGCAGGCCGAAAACTGGCTCAACGTCTCTGAATCCGTAACGGCCATCGATATGATGATCCGCAAATACAAGAAGACGGCCTGAAACCGGCCGGCGCGGCGGCCGCCCGGCCGCCGCGCCATAAAAACTGATCTATTTCAATATGTTGTCGCCTTGAACAAAAGCGCGCCGCGCCGATGTGCGTGAAATTCCTGTCCACTTTCGAACAGGTCAGATTTGAAACGCGTCCGCGCTCCCGCCTCCAGACCCTTTCGCCGGACCTTTTCGCCCCATGGTCTCCCTCTCCGCCGTCTGCGGATAGCGGGGACAAGGCCGCGCCCGGCTTGACCGGCGCGGCGCGACGGCGCATGGGCGCGATTTCGCCCGCCTGGCCACAGGGATTTTATCGCTTTTGTTAACGCCCTCGGCCTATCGGAAAGGACGGCGCCTTTCGGCCCGCACGCAGTTGGAGGAGCTTGCGCTCATGACTCAAGACATCGCCGACAGCGGCGTCGCCGCCGCCGAGCTGACCCAGTTCGTGGAGCGCGTCGAGCGGCTCGAAGAAGAAAAGAAGGCGCTCGCCGACGACATCCGCGACGTCTACGCCGAAATGAAGGGCCGCGGCTTCGACGTGAAGGTGGTGCGCCAGATCGTCCGCATGCGCAAGCAGGACCACGCCGAACGCATGGAGATGGAGGCGATCCTCGAACTCTACATGTCCGCCCTGAATATGAAATAGCCCCAGTCGTCATCACGCTGTAAAAAAAGACGGCTTCAACGCGCCCGCCCGCATCAACGCCAGGGCCCCTTCGCGCGTTGGAGCGTGGACGCGGCGGACCGGATCCGCCCGCGCGCTTTTTCGTCCCTGGAGCACACGATGACCGCAGACGCCGAAATCCTGTTTTCGCCCTTCACGCTCGGCGATCTGCGCCTGCCGAACCGCATCGTCATGGCGCCCCTGACGCGCAGCCGCGCGAGCAGGGACACGCTCGCGCCCAACGACCTCAACGCCCAATATTACCGCCAGCGCGCCAGCGCCGGCATGATCGTCACGGAGGCCACGCAGATCTCGCAGGAGGGCCAGGGCTATGTGTGGACGCCCGGCCTCTACGACGAGGCGCAGGTCGAAGGCTGGCGCAAGGTCACGCAGGCGGTGCATGAGGAAGGCGGGCTGATCTTCAACCAGCTCTGGCACGTCGGCCGCATCTCCCATGTCGATTTGCAGCCGAACGGCGCCGCGCCCGTCTCCTCCTCCGCCGTCGCCGCACGGGTCGAGACTTTTCTTGCGACGGGCCGCGCGCCCGTTTCGACGCCGCGCGCGCTCGAAACCGACGAGATCGCCCGCGTCGTCGAGGATTACCGCAAGGCCGCCGCGAACGCCAAGCGCGCCGGCTTCGACGGCGTCGAGATCCATGGCGCGAACGGCTATCTGATCGACCAGTTTCTCAAGGACGGCGTCAACCGGCGCACGGACCGCTACGGCGGCTCGGTCGAAAACCGCCTGCGTTTCCCGCTCGAGGTCGTCGACGCGGTGCTGTCGGTCTGGGACCGCGCCCGCGTCGGCATGCGCCTCTCGCCGGTGAGCCCCGCGAACGACGCGACCGACAGCGCGCCCGAAACCGTGTTCTTCCCGCTCGTCGAGGCGCTCAGCCGCCGCGGCCTCGCCTATATTCATGTGGTCGAAGGCGCGACGGGCGGCCCGCGCGACGTCGCGCCGTTCGACTTCCAGAAGCTGCGCAAGAGCTTCGGCGGCGCCTATATCGCCAACAACGCCTACACGCGCGCGCTCGCCGTCGAGACGCTCGAAGCCGGCCGCGCCGACCTCATCGCCTTCGGCAAGCTGTTCATCGCCAACCCCGACCTCGTCGAGCGCCTGCGCGAGGATGCGCCGCTCAACGCTCCAAACCCCGAAACCTTTTATGGCGGCGACGCCAAAGGCTATACGGACTATCCCGCGCTGAACGACGCCTGAGGGCGGCCCTGCGGCCGGAGAAGTCTGGCGCCGGGGGCTAAAATCCGCCTCGGCTCAGCACGGCGAAGATCGCGTCGGTCAGGCGCTTCAGCTCGTCGTCGGAAATGGTGAAGGCCGGCGTCAGATAGACGATGTCGCGGAACGGGCGCACCCAGACGCCTTCCGCGACAAGCCGGCGCTTCAGCCCGTTCATGTCGGCGATGCGCTCAAGCTGCACGACGCCGATCGCGCCGAGAACGCGCACGTCCGTCACGCCCGGCAGCGCGCGGCACGGCTCAAGATCGCGCGCGAGCGCCGCCGAAATGCGCGCGACCTGCGCAAGGCGCGGCTCGCGCTCGAACAGGTCGAGCGAGGCGTTGGCGGCGGCGCAGGCGAGCGGATTGCCCATGAAGGTCGGCCCGTGCATGAGCGCATGGGCCGGGTCGTCCGACCAGAAGGCCTCGAACACGGCGCCGGAGGCGACCGTCGCCGCGAGCGCCATGGTCCCGCCGGTGAGCGCCTTCGAAAGCGTCAGGACGTCGGGCGAGACGCCCGCCGCCTCGCAGGCGAACATGGCGCCCGTGCGGCCGAAGCCCGTGAAGATCTCGTCGAAGATCAAAAGCAGGCCGTGACGGTCGGCGGCCTCGCGCAGCAGGCGCAAAACCCCGGGCTCATGAAAAATCATGCCGCCCGCGCCCTGCGCCAGCGGCTCGACGATGATGGCCGCAAGGTTTTCGCCCTGCGCTTCGAGCGCCGCCTCGAACGCCGTCCGCGCGCGCTCATGCGTCGGAAGCTCGACGACGAGCTGCTCGGCGAGCGCGCCCCGAAACAGCGAATGCATCCCCTCCTCGGGATCGCACACCGACATGCAGGCGAAGGTGTCGCCATGATAGCCGCCGCGGAAGGAGACGAATTTGTTTCGTCCGCGCGCGCCCCGGTTGAGGTGGTATTGCAGGGCCATCTTCATCGCCACCTCGACCGCGACCGAGCCCGACTCGACAAAGAACACGCGCGACAGCGGAGCGGGCAGCAGCGCCGCGAGACGCGCGGCAAGACGACAGGCCGGCTCATGCGCGAGGCCGCCGAACATGACATGCGGCATGGCTTCGAGCTGGCGGCGAACGGCCTCGGCGACATGAGGGTGGTTGTAGCCGTGGCAGGCGGTCCACCAGCTCGCGAGTCCGTCGACGAGTTCACGCCCGTCGGCGAGCGTGAGGCGCGCGCCGCGCGTCGAAACGACCGGCAGCGGCGCGGGCGCGGTCTTCATCTGGGCGTAGGGCAGCCAGACATGGGGAAGGCCGGACTGAAGCCAGGGCGGGTCCGCGCTCATCGTCAAACCCCGCCTGCTCGAACCCCGCCGGACGCCGCATTGCGTCGGCGCTCCGGTTGCGCCACTTTCGCGCGAGCGCCGGCCGAAACCCGCCCCCCTGGCCGCGCCGATTGCGTTAAGCGCCGCGCCCGCAAACGTCAATCTCCCCTTCCCCGCGCGCCCCGGCGCCCATGAACAGCCTCGACGCCTTCGCCGCCGCCAAACTCGCCGAGCTCGACGCGGCCGGCCTGCGCCGGCGCCTGACGCCGGCCCTGCGCGAAGACGGCGTGCATATCCTGCGCGACGGCCGCAGGCTCGTCTCCTTCTCCTGCAACGACTATCTCAACCTGTCGCATCATCCAGCCGTCAAGGCGGCGGCGAAGGCCGCGATCGAGACCCATGGCGCAGGCGCCGGCGGCTCGCGGCTCGTGACCGGAAACACGCCGCTGCTCGAAGAACTCGAACGGCGGCTCGCCCGCTTCAAGCGGCTTGAGGCCGCGATCGTGTTCGGCTCGGGCTATCTCGCCAACGCCGGCATCACGCCGACGCTCGCCGGCGCCGGCGACCTCATTCTCGTCGACGAGCTCGCGCACGCCTGCCTCTTCGCCGGGACGCAGCTTTCGCCGGCGAAGACGCTGCGTTTCCGCCATAACGACGTCGCCCATGCGCGCGCGCTTTTCGCCGCCCATCGCGGCGGCGCGCGCCACGCCCTGCTGCTGACGGACGGCGTGTTCTCGATGGACGGCGACCTCGCGCCGCTCGCCGAGCTCGCCGCGCTCTGCGCCGACCATGACGCCTGGCTCCTGAGCGACGACGCGCATGGTCTTGGCGTGCTGGCGGACGGGCGCGGCTCGGTCGCGGCGGCCGGCTCTCCGCCCGCGCCGCTGCAGATGGGCACGCTGTCGAAGGCGATCGGCGGCTATGGCGGCTATCTGTGCGCCTCGGCGCCGGTCGTCGACCTCATGAAGACGCGGGCGCGCACCTTTGTTTATTCGACCGGCCTGCCGCCGGCGAGCGCGGCCGCGGCGATCGCCGCGCTCGACGTCATTGAAAGCGATCCCGCGCTGACCGCGCGCCCCCTCAAGACCGCGCGCGCCTTCTGCGCGGCGCTCGGCCTCGCGCCGGCGCAAAGCCCCATCGTGCCGCTCGTCCTCGGCGCGCCGCAGGCGGCGCTCGAAGCCTCGCGCAGCCTCGTCGAGGCCGGCTTTCTCGTGACCGCCATCCGCCCGCCGACGGTGCCGCAGGGCACGGCGCGTCTTCGTTTTGCGTTTACCGCGGGCCATGGCGAAGACGACGTCGCGCGGCTCGCGCAGGCCGTGCGCGCGCTCATGCGGAGGTGAGGCGATGCCGGCCTATTTCGTCACGGGCTCGGGCACGGACGTCGGCAAGACTTTTGTCGCCGCCGCGCTGCTTCTTGCGCTGCGCGCGCAGGGGCGCGACTGCGCGGCGCTGAAGCCCGTCGTCAGCGGCTTCGACCCGGAGCGGCCCGAAGGCGGCGATCCGGCCGTGCTGCTCGAAGCGCTCGGACGCCCCGTCACGCCCGAGACGCTCGCCGCCATGTCGCCCTGGCGCTTCAGGGCGCCGCTCTCGCCCGACAGGGCGGCGCGGCTCGAGGGGCGGGCCATCGACTTCGACGCGCTCGCGCGGCTGTGCCGGCGCGCCGCCGCGACCGCGTCCGGCGTCCTGCTGATCGAGGGCGCGGGCGGCGTCATGGTCCCGCTTTCCGACGCCCGCACCACGCTCGACCTCATGACCGCGCTGCGCCTGCCGCTGATCTTCGTCGCCGGCTCCTATCTCGGCGCGATCAGCCATGCGCTGACGGGACTCGAGGCGGCGCGCTCGCGCGGGCTCGCCGTGCGCGCCGTCGTCGTCAACGAAGGCGCCGGCGCGAGCGTCGGGCTCGAAGCCTGCGCCGAGGCGATCGGGCGTTTTTCTTCGGCGCCGCTCGCGCTGCTGCGCCGCCAGACGCTGGCGGACGCGGCCGCGGCGCTGGCGGCGCTGGCGCGCGTCATATGACGCGCGCGCGGACGACAGCCTCCGCCGCGGCGAAGGCGCGGTCGAAGAAAACCGCGAGCAGCGCGACGAGCAGCGCGCCCTGCAGCACATAGGCCGGATTCTGCGCGGCGAGCCCCTCGACGATGGGCGAGCCGAGCGACAGCGCGCCGACCGTCGAGCCGATCGCCGCCGTGCCGACGTTGACGATGAAAGCGGCGCGCAGCCCCGCCACGATGAAGGGCGCGGCGAGCGGAAGCTCGACCCGCAGCAACAGGCCGCGCGGCGAGAAGCCGAGCGCCTGCGCCGCCTCGCGCGCCGCGGCCGGAACGCTCGCGAGCCCCGTCAGCGCGCCTTCGAGAATGGGCAGAACGGCGTAGAGGCCGAGCGCCGCGAGCGTCGGCGCGGCGCCATAGCCGAGCATGGGCACGGCGAGCGCGAGGACGGCGACGGGCGGCACCACCTGCCCCGCCGCCGCGGCCGCGCCAAGGAGCGGCGCGAAGTCGCGGCCGAAGCGCCGCGTCGCGACGACGGCGAGGCCGACGCCCGCGAGCGCCGCCGCGCCCGTCGAGACGACGACAAGCTCGACATGCGCGAGGGCGAGCGCGAAAAAGCTCGCGCGCGTATAGACCGGGCGCGCGAGATCGGGAAAGAGCGCGTGGAACAGCGGCGCGCTCCACGGCAGGCCGGCGAGCGCGAGGCCAAGCAGCGCCGCGGCGCGCAGCGCCGGACGGCGCAGTCCCGCGCGACAGAGGTCGGCCGCCGTCATGGGCGCGGGCCCGCCGCGACGTCGGACAGAAGGATTTCGCCGCAGGGCGCGCCAAACTCGTCGGCCACGGGCAAGACCGTGACATGACGTGCGATCATCATGTCGAGCGCCTCGCGCAGGCTCGCGTCCTTGCGCAGGGCCGGGCCCGGGACGCCGCGAAACGGCCGCAGCCGGTCGGCGACGGGGATGAGATCGAGAAGACGCTGCGGCCGGCGCTCGACGTCGAGAAAGTCCGCGACGAAGGCGTCGGCCGGGCGCGACAGCATGTCGGCCGGCGCCGCCGACTGAACGAGCCGGCCGGCGTTCAGGACGGCGATCTGCGTCGCGAGGCTCGTCGCCTCGTCGACGTCATGGGTGACGAAGACGATCGTCTTGCCGCCGTCGCGGCGAAGCCGGCGCGTCTCGGCCTGGAGCGCGGCGCGGCTTACGGGATCGAGCGCCGAGAACGGCTCGTCCATGAGCAGCAGGTCCGGGTCGGCCGCGAGCGCGCGCGCGACGCCGACGCGCTGCTGCTGGCCGCCGGACAATTCGCGCGGACGCCGCGACAGCAGCGCCTCGTCGACGCCAAGCGCGGCGCAGACCTCGTCGATCCGCGCGGCGACGCGCGCGCGGCTCCAGCCGAGAAGGCGCGGCGTCGCCGCGATGTTGTCGCGCACGCTCCAGTGCGGAAAAAGCCCGACCGACTGGATGCAATAGCCGATCGAGCGGCGCAGCGCGACCGGATCGAGCCGCGCGACGTCGGCCCCGCGCAGGAGAACGCGGCCCTGGTCGGGCTCGACCATGACGTTGATCATGCGAAGCAGCGTGGACTTGCCGCAGCCGGACGGCCCGAGCAGCGCGCAGAACGCGCCTTCGGCGATCTCGAACGAGACGCCGTCGAGCGCGCGCGTCGCGCCGAAGCTCTTGCCGACGTTCTCGAAGCGGATCAAAGCCGCCCCCGCGCGGCGGCGATCGCGGCGGCGAAGCCCGCGTCGACCGCAAGCGCCAGTCCGACGACGGGCAGCGCGCCGAGAAGGACGAGATCGGGCGCGTAGCGTCCGATCCCCTCGAAAATGAACACGCCGAGCCCGCCCGCGCCGATGAGCGCGGCGACGGCGGCGAGGCCGATCGCCTGCGCCGAGGCGACGCGCAGCGCCGAGATCAGCGCCGGCGCGGCGAGCGGCAGTTCGACCGAGGCCAGCAGGGACCGCGCGCCGAAGCCAAGCCCCCGGCCCGCCTCCTTCACGTCGGCGGCGACCCCTTCGAGCGCCACGACGAACCCGCGCGTCAGCGGCCCCAGCGCGTAAAGCGTGAGCGCGATCAGCGCAGGCGTCGCGCCGACGCCCGCGACGCCCCATTCTGCGAGTTTTGGAAATCGCGCGGCGAGCGCGGTCAGGGGCGCGATCAGCGCGCCGAACAGCGCGAGCGAAGGAAGGGTCTGGAGCACGCCGAGCGTCTGGAACAGCGCGTCGCGGGCGGCGGGGCGGCGCAGCGCGAGCGCCGCAAGGCCGACGCTCGCCACGGCGGCCGCGCCGACGCTCGCGCCGGCGAGCGCCATATGCGTCGAAAGCGCGGACCAGAATTCGGCGCGCCGCTGCATGTAGGCCTGAGCCAGCGCGAGCCGGTCGCGCGCGCCGAGCGCGGCGAGCGCGCAGGCGCCAAGGGCGAGCGCCGCCCAGACGGCCGCGCCAGCGGGGCGCGGCGGCCGAAGCCGCCGCAGCGCGGTCGAGACGCCCGCGAGCGCGGCGCAAAGCATGATCCAGAAGGCTGGCCCGAGCGAGGTTCGCGCCGCGGGCTTCGCGCCCTCGGCGAGACGCGCCGCGAACGCTCCGGCCGCCGCGAGGCAGGCGAGCGCGAGCGCGAGGCCGACGGCGAGCGCCGCCCGCGAGCGGACGCGTTCGTCTTTGACGAAGGCGAGCGCGCCCATCAGCGCGACCAGCGTCATGACCAGCGCCCCATATGGCCCCGGCGCTTCCGCGAGCGACAGGCCGACCCCGTCGGCGACGCGGTTCGGCGCATGGACGACGAAGCCGCCGAACGCGCCGCCGAGGGCGGCCGCGAGCGCAAGGACGAACAGCGGGCGGTCACGCGGCGGGGCGCTCACGGGGCGCCGCGCCGCGCCATGTGGCCGCGCGCCACGGCGGCCGGGTCTTCGCCGTCGACGGCGACGCGCGCGTTGAGCGCGCGCAGGGTCTCGACGTCGAGGCCCGCAAACAGCGGGGCGAGCGCCGCCCGCGCCGCGGGCCAGGCTTCGAGCGTCGCGGCGCGCAGGACGGGCGCCGGCGCATAGACCGGCTGCGAGCGCAGCGGATCCTCGAGCGCGACGAGGCCGAGCGCGTCGAGCGCGCCGTCGGTGCGATAGGCCATGGCCGCGTCGACGCCGGAGATCGCGTCGGCGGCGGCCTTCATCGTCGCGATCGTCTCGCCGCCCGAAAGCACGAGCAGCTGGTCAGCGCCCAGCCTGAAGCCATAGGCGGCCTCGAAGGCCGGCAGGCCCGCCGGACTTTCGACGAATTCCGCCGACGCCGCGAGCCGCGCGCGACCCCCCGCCGCGACGCGCCGCGCGAAATCGGCGAGCGACGTCAGGCCGTGGCGGCGCGCCGGCGCGCGCGGAACGGCGATGATCCAGCTGTTGTCGGCGGGCGCGGGCGACAGCCACACGAGGCCGTTGCGGGCGAGATCGAGCGCCGCGGCCCGCTCATAGCCTTTCGCCGCGTCGCGCCAGACGGGATCGCCCTCCTGCTGAAAGAACGTCGCGGCGTTGCCGGTGTATTCCACGCAGACGTCGATCGCGCCGGCGAGCAGCGCCTGGCGCACGAGGCTGGTCGGGCCGAGCCGCAGCCGGTCGATCACGGGGACGCCGGCCTCACGCAGGGCGAGCAGGACCATGGCGCCGAGCAGCGCGCTCTCAAGATCGAGCTTCGAGCCGACGGCGACCGGCGCCGGCGCAGCCGCCTGCGCCCCGGCGGCGAAGCCGGTCGCAAGGCCGGCGAGGACCAGGCGCCGCGAAGGCCGCGCGCCCGTCATATGACCACCGTCAGGCGTTCGGCGGCGCGCGTCACCCCGGTGTAGAGCCAGCGGCTGCGGTGCTCGCGAAAGGCGCCGCTTTCGTCGAACAGGGTCACGTCGGGCCATTGCGACCCCTGCGCCTTGTGCACGGTCAGGGCGTAGCCATAGTCGAATTCGTCGGACTCCCGTCGCTGCTGAGGCGTCAGGCTGTCTTCGGTCCCCTGAAAGAATTCGGGCGCCACGGACACCCGCAGCGGCTTGCGCGCCGGCTCGTCGTCGGGCGCCACATGCAGCGTCAGCTTCTTCCTGCGCATGGCGCCGACAGTCCTGACCGTCCAGACGCCGCCGTTCAGGAGGCCCTTGGAGCTGTCGTTGCGCAGACACACCAGCCGGTCGCCGGCTTCGGGCAGATCGGACGAAAAGCCGAAAAGCTCGCGCAGGCGCCTGTTGTAGGCCCGGCGCGTGCGGTTGACGCCGACGAGCACCTGATCGCTCGCCGTGACGGCCGCGGCGTCGATCTTGTCGCGCGTGACGACTTTCGCCTCGCCATAATCGCCGGGCGTGAGACGCCCGCCGTCGCGCGCCAGCATGGACAGGCGGATGATCGGATTGTCGGCCGCCTGACGGTGGATTTCCGTCAGCATCACGTCGGGCTCGGCCTCGGTGAAGAAGCCGCCGCCGCGCACCGGCGGCAGCTGCGCGGGATCGCCCAGCACGAGCACGGGCCTGCCGAAGGACAGAAGGTCGCGGCCGAGCGCCTCGTCGACCATGGAGCATTCGTCGACGACGACGAGGCTCGCCGCGGCGAGCGCGGAGTCCTCGTTGAGGACGAAAGTCGGCGCCTCGGTCTCGACCTCGCTTTCGCGCGGGCGGTAGATGAGGCTGTGGATCGTCCGCGCGCCGCGGCAGCCGCGCGAACGCAGCATGAGCGCGGCCTTGCCGGTGAAGGCCGCAAACAGCGTCTCGCCGTCGACGTCCTCGGCAATGCGGCGCGCGAGCGTCGTCTTGCCGGCGCCGGCGTAGCCGAACAGCCGGAACACCTGCGCCTCGCGACGGGTCTCCCATTCGCGCCGCGAAAGCCAGGCCGAGACCTCCTTCAGCGCGCGGTCCTGCTGCGGCGAGAAGCTCACGCCGCGCGCTCCGCCGCGGGCTTCAGGGCGAACGGCCGCGCCAGGGCGCGTCCTCTTATGGGCCGCGCGCGCTTTTCGGGCGCAGGGCGGCGCTCTCGGGCGGTCCGCCGCCGCGCCGTTCGTCTGTCCTGTCTCGCCATCTTCGCCGCGTCGCCTTGTCTGAACCTCATGCGCCAAAATGCGCGAAGGCGCGGGCGTGGGTCAAACGAAGACGCCCGAGGGCCGTCACATATAAAGCCGGTCGTTCGGCAGGCCGGCGTAAAGATCGGCGACGAATTCGCCATAGCCGTTGAAAAGCAGCGTCTTGCGTCGCTCGCCGGTTCCAAGGACCTCCTCGGTCGCCTGACTCCAGCGCGGATGCGGGACCGCGGGGTTCACATTGGCCCAGAAGCCGTATTCGGCGGGCTGCAACCCCTCCCAGAAAGTCTTGGGCCGCTCGGACGCAAAGGAGATTCGCCTGATCGACTTGATCGACTTGAAGCCATATTTCCACGGCGTCGCAAGGCGCAGCGGCGCGCCGTGCTGCCTGGCGAGCGGCTCGCCATAGGCGCCCGTGACCAGAAAGGCGAGATCGTTTGCGGCCTCGGCCATGGTCAGCCCCTCCCGATAGGGCCACGGGTAGAACGGCGCGGCCTGGCCCGGCGCGATCGAACGGTCGAGAAAGGTTTCAAAGACGACATATTTTGCGGACGACAGCGGCTTCGCCATGTCGACGAGACGTTTCAGCGGAAAGCCGGTCCAGGGCACGGCCATCGACCACGCCTCGACGCAGCGGTGGCGGTAAAGGCGCTCCTCGAGCGCCCCGGCGCGGATCAGATCGTCGATCCCGATCTCGCGCGGGGCCTCGACGAGCCCGTCGACCCTGAGCGTCCACGGCCGCGTGCGTAGCGCCTGAACCGGGACCGACACGTCCTTCGTCATGCCGAACTCGTAGAAATTATTGTAATGCGCGTTGATCTCCTGCGGCGTGACCGGGCGGTCGAGCCGGTAGGCTTCGTTGCGGCGCGCCGGATAAAGATCGCGCGTGGGATCAGGGGCGGCCGGCTCGGGCTTCGGCGTGTCGCCGCCGAACCAGAACGCCATGGCGGGCGGGGCCGCGAGCGCGGCCGCGGCGCCAAGGCCCGTGGCGAGCGCGGCGCGACGGCTCAGGAAAAGCGCCTTCGGCGTCGCCTCCCGCTCGTCGATCTCCCAGCCTTTGCGACGATGATAGAACATGACGGCCTCTCTCGGGCGCTGCGATGTCGACTATACGTTTCGGGCGCCGCGTTTGCTTCGCGGCGCCGATCACGAGATTGCGAGGCGGCTTTGCGCCGCAGGCTTCGGCGAAGCCTGAGGCGTCGTCTTGACTTTGGAGCGGCGAGCCTTATGGTCGCGCGCTCAAAGTTCTCGTCGCCCCCTGCGCTCTCAGGCGCGGGACGGGTCGATATGTCTTTAAAGGACCGTCCCGATGGCCAAGGCCGCAATGCTCAAGATCAAGCTCCTGTCCACGGCGGACACGGGCTATTTCTATGTGACCAAGAAGAACGCGCGCACCAAGACCGAGAAGCTGAGCTTCCGCAAATATGACCCGGTCGTGCGCAAGCATGTGGAATTCAAGGAAACCAAGATCAAGTAAAGGCGCCATCCTCTAAAGGCGCCCTGCTCGCCTGACGGCGCGCGGACGCAGGCGGGCGCGCCGGCTCAGGACGCCGGGGCGGCCCGCGAGGGTCGGCGGCCGCGAGACGGGCCGCCACTGGCCCTTCAGGGGCCGCCACGCCCGGTTGCGGCTCAGCAGCTTCAGTTCGGGCTTCGCGCTTGCGCCACGGCGCGAACTTCGGCACAATGACGCGGCCTCGACTAGACAAGTCTCTGGTTTGATTGAGGTTACAGGCGTGTCAGCGCCTTGCGGGCGTAGTTCAATGGTAGAACGGAAGCTTCCCAAGCTTCATACGAGGGTTCGATTCCCTTCGCCCGCTCCAAAACTTCCGCGATAAAACAGGAAATTGGCCGCCCGGCCGCCTGGGCGCGCCTCGCGCGCTCCGTTTCGCGCGTGAAGCGTCGCGCGGGGGCGCCGGCCTTTGTATCGCCTTGGTCAGGCCGCGGCTCGGCCGATCTCGACCATCGGCGAAAGACCTCGCACACCCTCCTGCGGACAGCGACCGGGTCTCTTTCGCCGCGATCTCGTGGCTGCGGCGCGCGAAGGGCCGGCGCCTCATGCCGCTCCGAGCACGGACGCGGCCCTGGCTTTCCGGCCCCTTCCGGGTTTTGCGCCTTCGGGTCGCGGCTTACGAACCGCCGCTGCGCTCCGGTCGTCCGCCTCGACCCACTCAGGTCCATCGCCGCCAGCGTCGCCGAGCAGCGCCAGCGCCGGCCGGACCACGCCTTCCAATAGCGGACGCTCCGGTCTGACGCGCGCCAGCACCCGAACCCCGAGCAGGACGCCGAGCAGATGCTTCGACAGGTCCTCGGCCGGCACGCGGGCGGAGATCGTCCCGTCTTTCTGTCCTTCGCGGACGCATTTCAGGAAGAACGCCTCGAGGCGCTGGAGCACCGCGCTGACCGCCTCGCGAAAACCGGCGTCGTGCGGGGCGGCGTCAAGGGCGGCGTTGACCAGCATGCAGCCCTTCTGCTCAGGGTCGCCGGCCGACCGCCTGACGATCTCCTCGAAGAAGGCGGCGATCGCACGGCGCGGCGGCAGGACTTCGCAACGGCGCATCCGGTCGGCCACGCTGACCTCGACATAGTGATCGAGCGCGCGCCGATAGATCGAGCGCTTGTCGCCGAAGGCGTTATAGAGGCTCGCGCCGGCGACGCCCGTCCTTTCGATCAGATCGCGCATGGAGGTGGCCTCAAAGCCCTGGCTCCAGAAGCAGGCGACCGCGGCGTCGAGCGCCGCCGTCTCGTCGAACTCGCGTGGCCTCGCCATCTTTGGACCTCACCTCCTTGAGGCGGCCGGCGCGCGCCTCACCATCTCAACACTTTCCGGCCGATCAGATAGCCCGCCGCGGTCACCATCAAAATCGCGATCGTGTACCAGGTCACGACGAACAGCGGGCTGTCGTCATTGCAGTTGGCCGCATAAAAGGTCGCGCCGACGCCGCTCGCCGCAAGGCCGGCCGCCGCGCCCGCGAGGCCCGGGTTCGACGGCGCGCCCTTGCGCAGGACCGCGAGCAGACAGATCAGCGGCCCCGCCGCCAGCAGCGGGATCAGCGTCAGGCAGAACCGCGCATTATGACCGACAAGGCTCGGCGCCCAAAGGCTCCGCGGCAGCGTGAGCAGCTCGGCGCCGGCTCCGGCGAGCGCCAGCAGCGGAACGATCGCAAGCGCCGTCATGCGCGGGCCGACCGGCTCTCCAGGACGGCCAAGGCCGATCATGGCGCGAACGGCGGTCGCGGCCAGCGCAATCGTCACGACGAACTTGAACAGGAAGCGCACGCTCTCCATCGCTTGCGCGATGTCCGCGCGGACGCCGACGAGCGCGAAGAAGAGCGCGGCGGCGACAGCGACGCTCGCGGCGACCCCGATCGTCGCCAGCGAGCGAAACCGCCACGGCGGCGCGGAATCCGCCGCGAGCGACCTGATGAAATCGTCAGTTTTCACACGCCCCGCCTCTGTACAGGGCGCCGAGCGCCTTCAGCGCGCGATGCAGGGCGACCCGCACGGCCGTTTCCGTCATCTGCAGGCGTCCGGCCGTCTCCCGGATGCTGTCGCCGTTGATCGATATCGATTGAACGATCTCCCTTTGCCGCGTCTTCAGCCGAGCGAGCAGCTTACCGATGTCCCGACCGGAAATCTCGGTCGTCGGTTCTTCCGCGGCCAAAGTCTCGACGACGTCGTCGATCGGCACGCTGGCGTGCCGGCCGCGGCGCCTCAGCACGTCGATCAGCTTGTTGCGCGCGATCGCCGAGACCCAGGGCCCGATGGGGCGCGTCTCGTCCCATGTTCCGCGCTTGAGGTGGATCGCGAGAAGCGCTTCCTGCACGACATCCTCCGCGTCGCTCTCCGACGCGCCAAAACTCCGGCAACGAGAGCGCGCCACCGCCCGGACATGCGGCGCGACGGAGGTCAGGAACTGACGATAGGCGACCGCGTCTCCGCCCATCGCCGCGCGCATCCACCTCGCCCACTCTGCTTCCCGGGCCGATTTGGTCATCCGCAAGTCCATACGCAAGGAGCGGCTGCTTTGTTACGGCGGCGTGGCGTTCGCCGCCCTGCGCTTTCTCGCTTCATCGACGCGCGCCCTCTCCGGTCCGGCCAGTTCTAGAACAGTTGTTACAGAACAAGCGCGCGGATTTCCAGACCGCCGCGACATTTCCATGCCGGCGACAGACGCCGTCGAGGCAGAAAAATCGACCGGGCTGTAACACGCCGCGCCGGCGCTCCGTAATGCCGTCGTGACCGATGCCGGCACGCGTGCAATTCCTGGAGACGCAATATGTCCGTAAAGAAACTTGTCAGCTCGGCGGCGCTCGCCGGCGCCCTGTCCAGCGCCCTCGCCTCGATGGCTGGCGCCGCGCCGCTGACCAAGGCCGAAGCCTCCGCCGCCCTCGCCGCGCACAAGGAGAAATGCTTCGGCGTGGCCCTCAAGGGCCAGAATGATTGCGCGGCCGGCCCGGGCACGACCTGCCAGGGCACTTCGACCGTCGATTTCCAGGGCGACGCCTGGAAGTTTGTGCAGGGCGGAACCTGCGGTTCGATCGTCCTGCCGAACGGCAAGCACGGCTCCCTGAAGGCCATGTGATCGCGTCTGTCGCGCAACCGACAGAAGGCCGGGAGGCGGAGCCGTCATGATCCACACATCCGACATCGCCGCGGCCACCGCGGACCACGCGCTCCGCTTCCCGGCCGACGCTCTCGCCGGCCGGGCCGGCGCCAGCTTCAAGCATCAACACCTCGCGGCGATCCTCGCCGACGGCAAGCCCACAGGCTTCTTCGAGGTCCACGCCGAAAACTACATGGGCGACGGCGGCCATCCGCATCGCGCCCTGGAGACGATCCGGCGCGACAACCCGGTGTCGCTGCACGGCGTCTGCATGTCGATCGGCGGGCCCCAACCGCTCGACACGGCGCATCTCGCGCGCTTCAGGGCGCTTGTCGAGCGCTACGAGCCCGCGCTCGTCTCCGAGCATCTGGCCTGGTCGACGCATGGGACGACCTTCTTCAACGATTTGCTGCCGCTCCCCTACACGCCGGCGACGCTCGATCGCGTCTGCGAACATATCGCCCGGGTTCAGGAGGCGATCCGCCGGCCGATGCTTCTTGAAAATCCCTCGACCTATGTCGCCTTCCGGGACTCGACGATGAGCGAGACCGACTTCATCCGCGCCATCGCCCGCCGCACCGGCTGCGGCCTGCTTCTCGACGTCAACAACGTCTTCGTTTCGGCGACGAACCATGGCTATTCGGCGCTCGACTATCTCGCCGACTTCCCGCTCGCGCACGTCGGCGAGATTCATCTGGCCGGCCACGCCGGGCAGTTCGACGACGAAGGCGACCTGTTGCTGATCGACAGCCATGACGCGCCGGTCGCCGACGCGGTGTGGAAGCTCTACGAGACCGTCGTCGCGCGCGCCGGCCCGATCCCGACGCTCATCGAATGGGACGGCGACATTCCCGACTGGCCGGGGCTGAAAGCCGAAGCCGCCGCCGCCCAGGCGATCCTTGACCGCAAGCTGCGCCAGGTCGACGCGGAGCGGCGCCATGTGGCCTGAACGCGCGCCGCAGCCAGAAAGCCGCCCGAGCTTCGCGGCCGCCTTCGCTCCGGCCCTGACCGATCCCGCACGCGCGACGCCCGAGATCGTCACGGGGCCGAACGGCAAGGCGGCGGTCAGGCGCTACAACGTCTACCGCAACAACGTGACCGTCAGCCTCATCGAGGCGCTCGCCGCGATCTATCCGGCGGTCCGGCGCGTCACCGGCGCGGAGTTCTTCCGGGCCATGGCCCGCTTCCACATTCAGGAGACGCCGCCCACGTCGCCGCTGCTGTTCCAGTATGGCCACGATTTTCCGGCGTTCATCGACCGCTATGAACATGCGCGGCCGACGCCGTGGCTCGGCGACGCCGCCCGCGTCGAACGGGCCTGGCTCGACGCCTATCATGCCGCCGACGCCGACCCGCTCCCGGCAAGCACGCTCGCCGCCGCGCCGCCAGACAGCCTCGCCGGGATCAGGCTCGAACCCCACCCGGCGACGCGCCTCGTCCGGTCCCGCTATGCGGCCGTCAGCATCTTCGCCGCCAACCGCGGTTCGGCGCCCTTCGGCGTGATCGACGCGAGCGTGAGCGAGGACGCGCTGGTCACGCGGCCCGACGTCGACGTGTCCGTCCGCCGTCTTCCGCCGGGCGGCGCGGTCTTCCTTTCCGCGCTGATCGCCGGCGAGCCGCTCGGAAACGCGGCGGCCGAGGGCCTCGCCGAGACGGAGACGTTCGACATCGGCGCGGCGATCGCGGGAATGCTCGAAGCCGGCGCCTTCACAGCCTTCAAGACGGGAGACGCATCATGACCACCGATCAGCGCACGGCCTCCGGCGCCCTTGTCCCGACCCTCGCCGACCTTGTCGAAAGGGCGCTCCTGCTGGTCCGCCGGATCGCGCCCGCCGATTTCGTCCAGCTCGTCGCGCGGGTCGCGCTCGCCGTGCCGTTCTGGCGCTCGGGCGTTCTCAAATGGGACGGCTTTCTACAGGTCAACGACACGGCCGTGACCTTGTTCAGCGACGAGTTCATGTTGCATCTGCCGGGCGGCCCCTATCCGTTTCCCGCGCCGGCCGCCTTCGCGTTCCTGTCGGGCTCGGGCGAAATCGTCTTTCCGATCCTGCTCGTGCTCGGCCTCGGCGCGCGTTTCGCCGCGCTCGGCCTTCTGGTCATGACGCTGATCGTGGAGCTGACCGTGCCCGAGGGATGGCCGATCCACCTGACCTGGGCCGCGATGGCGCTCGGCGTCATGGCCTGGGGCCCCGGCGCAGTCTCGCTTGACGCGCTCATTGACCGGTTCTGGCGCGACGATCGCCGCGACCGCGAACAAGGCGGTCAAACCAGACTGAAATGAGCGGAGGCGCGATGCGCCCGAACAGACGCGTTCGACGCGCCGCCGCCGTCGTGGCGCCCGAGCGCGCAGGCCGGCCCATCGCGCATTGGTCCGTTCAGGGGAAAAGATCGCGCCGTCAAACCCGCGGTCAAACAGCTGGCGCGTTCATATCCAGGCGCTGGACATCAGCCGCAATTGCTTCCATATATGGGCATATACGAACAAAATGCGCATGAAAGTCCGCCGTGGCGCAGTTCATGTCGCGTCACGGATACGGTCGCCGACACATTTTGGATAGTGAAGCACGTCCATATCAAGCGCCTGTTTGCACTACCGATGTCATGGAGCCGGGAGACGTCTGCGAGTACCCCGAAGGGGAGTGGAAATGACCGTGTTTTGCAACTGCTACGCCTTGCGCCAGGCGAGCCGCCACGTCACACAGTTCTACGATCATGCTCTGGCGCCTTCCACATTGCGGGCGACGCAATACACGATGCTCTCCGAGATCGACAAACGTGGCCCGATCTCGCTATTGCCGCTGGCCGAACACATGGTGATGGACCGCGCCACGCTTGGCCACAATCTTCGCCTTCTTGAGACGAACGGTTACATTACGCTGAAGACCGGCGATGACCGCCGCAGCCGCGAGGTCAGCCTGACCAAGGCCGGGCGCAGGGCGCTTGCGGAAGCCGAACCGCTTTGGCGGCGGGCGCAGGACGCCTTCGAGGCCGCGATCGGCCCGGACCAGGCGGCTAAATTGCGCGAGGCGCTGGGGCGGGCGGCCGCGGCGGACTTCACTCTTCGCCCCTGATCTCCAGCGCCTCCCCGCCGATCGCCGCAGGCGCTGTTGGCGACGTGCGCGATCGAGCCGGCCGAAGGCCGGTCCGACGCGCGCTCTCGGGATCGGGCGAAGAACACATGGCGGGGCCACGGCGTGGGCGATCTGCGCTGGAGGCTACATCGCTCCCAGGATGAGCCTCACAATGGCCATCTGGCTCGGGAGATAGCCCGTATGCTTCGGGGCGTCGTCAATGGCTTCGGCTACATGGCGCTCGTAGAAAATATCGGCGCCGACCGCCGGCAACTGCTCAGGGCGCTCGAAGGTCATGGCTGGAATAAACAATACCTTGAGCGGCCCTGCGCTCCACGTCTCGACGAAGGCCTGACCGCAATTCCGGCAGCGTCCTCGTCTCAGGTTCGGGGGCGGAAACCTGAACCGCTTGAACATTCTGAAATCGAGCGAACGCCCGTCCTCGAGAACGGCATGCGAGGCGCTGATGATCGCCACGTCTGAATAGGCGCTCTCCGTGAAAGCCTGGCAGATCGTGCAATGACACCGGAGCCGTGTCTTGGGGACATGCGTGGTTTCAACCGCGCAGCTCCCGCATTTGCACGCGGCGCGCATAACAGGATGGGTTTGTCCGCTCACAACCGTCTTCCGCTGATCGTTCGATTGGTGGTCGGGTTTTCTCCGTACGGAACCCTGTCCATCGGCTAGGGCGTCAGGGCGCCGCAGGCGCGTCGTTCCAGCGACGAAAAATGACGCTGGCGTTGACCCCGCCAAAGCCGAAGCCGTTGGACATCGCATAGTCGGTCGCAAGTCGCCGCGGCTCGTTTGCGACGATATCGACGCCCACGCTTTCAGGATCGGGCGTCTCCAGGTTGAGCGTTGGCGGCGCCAACTGGTCCCTGAGCGCGAGGATCGCAAACACGGCTTCGAGGCCTCCCGCCGCTCCAAGCAGATGCCCGGTCGCTGATTTCGTCGCGCTAACCGCGATTTGCCCCCGATCGCCGAACACGCTCTTGATGGCGGCAAGCTCCCCCTTGTCGCCTGTCGGCGTGGACGTCGCGTGCGCGTTCAAATGGCGAATATCGCTCGGCTGAAGGCTCGCCTGGGCGACGGCGATTTCCATGGCTCTTCGAGCTCCGTCGCCGTCGTCGGGTCCCGACGTGATATGATGAGCGTCAGCCGTCGTGCCGTAGCCTACGATTTCGGCTATCGGAACGGCGCCGCGCGCAAGCGCATGGTCGAGCGCCTCGACCACCAGCATGCCAGCGCCTTCGCCCATGACGAAACCGTCGCGCGCCGCATCGAACGGGCGGGAGGCGCGAGAAGGATTGTCGTTGAAACCGGTCGAAAGCGCGCGCGCCGCGGCGAAGCTCCCCAGGGCGACCTCATTGACGCAGGCTTCCGTCCCGCCACAGACCGCGATGTCCGCCTCGCCCCAGCGAATCAGGCGGGCGGCGTCGCCGATCGCCTGAACGCCGGCGGCGCATGCCGTGACCGGCGCCCCTATCGCGCCCTTGAGGCCGTGGCGGATCGAGACGTGCCCGGCGGCGAGGTTCGCCAGAAACGACGGCACGGTGAATGGCGAGAGGCGTCGCGCGCCGCGCCGATCCACCGTGCGGACCGCCTCGGTGATCGCCGGAAAGCCGCCGATCCCCGACGCTATGATGGTGGCGGCGCGCAGCCGTTCGCTCTCCGATTTCGCGACCCAGCCGGCCTGTCCGAGCGCCTCGCCGGCTGCGGCGAGCGCGAAGAGGATGAACCGATCGACTTTTCGCTGGTCCTTCGGGGGAACGACGAGATCCGGGTCGAATCCCGCCTCCGGATCTTCCTCCAGCGAGGGGACGACGCCGCCGACTTTCCCGGGCAGCTGGCCCGCCATCGCCTCGGGAAGACGCCGAAGCCCGGATCGTCCCGCGAGCAGCCTCGACCAGGACGCCCCGACGTTGGCGGCAAGGGGGCTCACCGCCCCCATGCCCGTTACGACCACACGTCTCATTGTCGCCCCTCAATATGGCGCGGTCACGGAGTCGGACGCCAGGAACGCCGTCGCCTGCCGGGCGAATTCGTCATGAAACTGGAACAGCGACCCGTGGCCGGAATCCGGATAGGTCAGGAGAACGGCGTTCGGAAGATGAGCGCTCAACCAATAGGAATTGGCGACGGGGATCATCTCGTCCTTGACGCCGTTGACCACCAGCGTCGGATGCGTGAGGCCGGCCAGATCGGCGAAACGCTCGCCCTTGACCTGCTCCCATTCACGGAACGCCGCCATCTGGGCCTCGATCACGTCGGCGCCCGACGCCGGCTCGCGATCGGCTTGACGCAGCATCAAACGGTCAATGAACGCCGCGCCCGCCGCCTGGCTCGCCGCGCTCGGGGTGAAGAAAATCTTCTGCAGGATCTGGTAGCCTTGCAGATTCGGGTTTGCGAAATGCGCCGCGAGGCTCGGCTTGTCCAGATGCATGATGTCCTCGCCGCCCCTCGGCGCTGTGCCCACAAGGATCATGCGCCGGAAGATCAATGGGCGTGCAAGCGCCATCTCCTGAGCCACCATGCCGCCGAGCGAAAAACCCAGGACGTCGCAGGAGCCAACTCCCAATCCGTCGAGGAAAGCCAGCGCATGCCCGGCCATGCCGGCGATCGTCGTCGGCGTCTTGCCTGAAGACCGTCCAACGCCGGCGTTCTCGAACAGGATGACGTCGTGGTTTTCGGCGAGCGCATCCGTCAACGCCGGGTCCCAATTGTCGAGCGTTCCGGTGAAATGCTGCAAAAGGAGCAATGGCGACCCGCCGCCGGAGCCGAAGCGCCTGTAAGCGTAACGTGAGCCGTCGACCTCCAGGAACCGGGTCGCTGCGCGGATGCTGGCTTGGGACGTCTTGGTCATTGCAGATATCCTTGAATGATGGTCGCTTACCGCGCTCGCCGGTGAACCCGGGCAGGCGTCGTCCCATCCCCCAGCGTCGTTCAATCTCGTCATCGGCCTGGACGTCGCCCGCCTTCACGAGATATATGCGTATATAAGACCATATTCAAGGGCCGTCGTCCGCCGCTGACGGCCAGGCCAGGCTGACCGGCCATGCATGGCGTTGAACGCGCGTCGTGCTTTCGCTGTGAACATGGCCGCCGCCGGTCAGGTCTTGAACGGGCTTCCATCGGCCCCGGCCGCCTCAGGGGCTTTGCCCGACGCGCGGCGCAAAACGGGGCGTTCGCGCGGCGGAAGCCCCGCAGAGATCCCATGTCCAGGACCTCATGTCTGGCCGATGATCGCGGACGACCGGCCGCCTTTGCGCCGACCCCGGGACCGTCGCCGCGCGGCGCGCGCCTCGCCCGCCCGGCGTCAGGGCTTACAGGCGCAGGAAGGCCGTGAGCGGCTGTTCTACAGACCCGAAAACCTGGAGCGGGCTCCGGTCAGACTGGACGAAGTCCGTCAAAGCCCGCTCAACCACTTAAGTCCAGATTGACTTCCCGGCGGCCGAACGCGCCCAGCCGGACGGGTTCGCCTCACCCTTGCGGACCATCTTCGCGCTCGAAATAGAACCCTGCGAAAACAGGCACGTGGCGTTCCGGGTAGAAGGGAATCGCGCAGTCGAGCTCATGCACCTCCCAGCGGTCGCGCAGGACATAGCCCTCCCGCGCGAAAAACCCCAAAACCTCGTCCTCGCCAAACACCCTGTAGGGCGACACGCCGACCGAGAAATTCTGCAGCGTCCAGAAGGGCTCGCCCTTTGTCACGGGCAGCTTGTTGATCAGCACATGCCTCGGCTTTGCGGCGAGCTTGCCAAACAACGTCGGCAGATCGTCGCGGACATACTGGATGGCGCCGGCCGTATGCAGCACGTCGGCCGGCGGCGCGCTTTCGAGCGCGGTCATGAATTCGATCGGCGCGCTCTCCTGGCGGGCGATGTTCACGCCGGCGGCGGCGATTTCCGGCACCTCGACCACGATCCAGCGCGCCCCTTCGGGCAGCGCGAAGATGCGCCTGTAGGCATAATAGAGGAGGCCGACGCTGCCGCCGAAATCGACCACGGTCGACGTCTCGCGCAGGAGCTTCGAGAGCCACATCATGGGCGGATAGGTCCATTGGCTCTTGTAGGCGATGTTGCCCGTCCAGAGGCCGGCGGCGGCGGCGCTGTCCCAGCCGCGCCGCTCGGGCGCGACCTGCGCTTCGGCGTCGTCATAGGAGGCGTAGACGCCGCAGAAGAGGCCCGGATGATCGCGGCGGTTCAGCGCGTAGCGCTTGTAGAGCGGCCGCGCGAAAGGCAGCCGGGCGAAAAGCCCGCCGATTTCGCTCGCGCCGAGGGCGGTCTTGAACACGCGCTGCAATGACATGGGCATGGCGTCCGTAATGGCCGGTCGCGCCGCAACGGCAATTGGGCCTTGCGCGCGGCCGCGAATGAAATCGCTTGTAGTAAAGTCGCCTCGCCGCTGACTTAAGGCCAGCCGAGGCCTTTAATTCAATTCATCAGGACTTCAATGCATCAGGCGCCGCCGCGGAACGCCGGGCGGGCTTCAATGCCTGCATATATACAAAACGCCGCGCCGGGGCGCAACGTGACCGACGGCGTCAGGACCCGAGCGCGACGGGCGCGCCCCCGCCCGCCGCCGCGGCGGCGTCAGGCGCGCGCGCGCCCTGAGCCGGAGCGCCCGGAATGAAGGCGTCGAAGGCGGCCCAGAACTGGGCGCGGATGGGGTCGCGCTCCATCAGGATCTCATGGCGGGCGCCGCGCAGCGTGACGCAGCGCCCGGCCTTCATCCGCGCCGCGAAGGTTTCGATCGCGGGCGTGTCGACGACGCGGTCGTCGCCGGCCGCGACGATCAGGAAGGGCTCGAAGATCTCGCGCGCGAAGTCCGGATTTTCAAAGCGCCACATCAGCCTGAAGGCGGCGTCGACCCAGCCGACCGTGGGCGCGCCGACGGCGATCTCGGGCGACGCGGCGACAAGGCGCCCCATGCGGGCGTAGCGACCCGGGTCCGAGGTGATGGGATTGCCGGCGAACGGCTTCAGCGGATAGGGTTTTGGCCCGCCGGCGCCGGGCGCGAAGGCCTTGGCGAGGCCCGAGACGCACAGGCTTCGGGCGAGGCCGCGCAGCGCCCGCGCATAACGCAGCCGGCACAGGTCGATCATCGGCGCGGTGGTCGCGACGCGCTCGAAAAAGCAGCGGCCGGCGTGGGCCGCGTCGAGCAGGATCGCGCCGCCCATGGAATGGGCGAGGGCGTAGAAGGGCCGGCGCGCGTAAGGCTCGAGCGCCTCGACGCGCAGCGCCTCGAGGTCGCGCTGATAGGCCGAAAAATCATCGATGTGGCCCTTGGCCGGATGGTCCGCCTGCCGCGTCGAGCCGCCCTGCCCGCGCCAGTCCATGACGACCACGTCGAAGCCGCGCCCCAGCAGCTCGGCGACGACCTCGTAATATTTCTCGATGAATTCGCCGCGCCCCGGCAGCACGCAGACGGTGCCGGCGCAGCCCTCCTGCGTGCGCCAGGCGGCGACGCGCAGCGTCGCCTTGTCGGCCGCGCGGATGCGCCCGACGCTCATGCCCGGCGGACGCAGGCCCGGATCGTCATACCGCTCGGCGCTCATCCTCGTGCTCCCTGGTCTGCCCGGCGCGTCCCGAAGTCAGGCGCGCGAAACCCGCAAGAATTCTTGAAACGACGCTGTTTCAGCCCCTTGCACGGCGCGGCCTCCAGCCTACATGCATCATGCGCGGGCCGCATGACGGACGCGCGAAGGAGCCGGGGCGCCCGCAGGACCGGGCGCGCCGCACCGCTTCAGGAACGTGTCGCTTCATCATTGGAGGATATGAAAACATGCGCCAGTTCGATCTCGCTCCCCTCTACCGCTCCACCGTCGGCTTCGACCGGCTGTTCAACATGCTGGACCAGGCCGCGGGCTATGACGCCGCGCCGAGCTATCCGCCCTATGACATCGAGCGGACCGGCGAGGACTCCTACCGCATCTCCATCGCCGTCGCCGGCTTCGCCGAAAAGGATCTTTCGGTCGAAACGCGCGAGAACACGCTGAGCGTGCGCGGTTCGCGCGGCGCGCAGGTCGAGGAGGACGGCCCCAAGGCCGAAGTGCTCTATCGCGGCATCGCCTCGCGCGCGTTCGAGCGCCGCTTCCAGCTCGCCGAGCACGTCCATGTGACCAGCGCGAGCCTTGAGAACGGGCTCCTGCACATTGATCTCGTGCGCGAGATTCCCGAGGCGCGCAAGCCCCGCCAGATTCCGATCGGCGGCGAAAGCGCCGGCGCCGCGCCGCAGGTCGTGTCGTCCCAGCGCGCGGCCTGACGCGTCCCGCCGCGCGCGGGCTTTGGTGAGGCTCGCGCGCGGCGGCCGGGCGGCCGGGCGAAGGCGCCTTTTCAAGGCGCCTTTTCGCGCCGCGTCAGATGTGCGTCCGCAAGAATTCAGGAGCCCTCAGGCTGCGCGGCGGCGTCCCTGACGAGACTGAGCAGCGCGTCCACCTCCGGCTCCGTCGTGGCGAAGGAGGTCACGAATCTGGCGAACACCTCGTCCGCGCGCCGGCCTTCGCCATAGTCGCGGTCGGACCAGTCGTAATAGCGCGCGCCCGCGGCCCGCAAGCCTGCGTCGACGCGGGCCGGCAGGAGCGCGAACACTTCGTTCGCCTGTCGCGGCCAGGGAAGGTTGAGTCTGGCCGCGGCGAGCCCGTCATGAAGCCGCGCGGCGCGCGCGTTCGCGGCATGGGCGTTGTCGAGCCAGTGGCCGTCCTCGAGATAGGCGAGCATCTGCGCGCCGAGAAAGCGGCCCTTGGAGAGCGTGTGGCCCGAGCGCTTGCGCTGGAACGGCAGCGTCGTCGCCCGCGCGGGGTCGAAGACGAGCACGGCTTCGCAGGCGAGCGCGCCGTTCTTGGTCGCGCCGAAGGACAGGATGTCGACGCCGGCCCGCCAGCTCATGTCGGCCGGCGAAACGCCAAGCTCGACGAGCGCGTTGGCGAAGCGCGCGCCGTCCATATGCACGCCCAGTCCGGCGGCGTGGGCCATGCCGGCGAGGCGGGCGATCTCGTCGGGGTCATAGGCGGTGCCGGCCTCGGTCGCCTGCGACAGCGACAGCGCCGCGGGCTGCGCCTGTTTGACCGGGCCGCGCGGAAAGGCCTTGAGCGTCGCGGCCAGCGCCTGCGGCGCGATCTTGCCGGCCCCGCCCGCGACGCCGACGAGCTTGGCCCCGGCGGTGAACATCTCAGGCGCCCCGCATTCGTCTTCGGCGACATGCGCATTGACGTGGCAAAATGCGGCGCCGAACGACGGGCACAGCGCGCCGAGCGCCAGCGCGTTGGCGGCCGTGCCGGTGGCGACGAGAAACATCGAGAGGCGCGTCTCGAAGACGTCCTCGAGACGGCGATGGGCGCGCTCGGTCCAGGCGTCCTCGCCATAGGCCGGCGCCGTGCCGAGATTGGCTCCGCGCAGGGCGTCGAGGATCGGCGCGCTGACGCCCGCGGCGTTGTCGCTGGCGAAATCGAGCATGAGGAGGTCCGTTTCTGAGCGGCCGCGCGACGTGCGCGGCGAATGGCGCGCGACTCGCACAAAGTGGCGCGCGACTTGCTAAGCGTGGCGCGAAGGCCGGTCGTCGCGACGCCGGCGAACCGGTCCGAAGTCCTCCTCCCGCCCCGCCGCGAAATCTAGAACGGCTCTTGTTAACGCGCTATAAATGGCTTAATTTTTTGCTCCGGATAGGACAGCGATGCTGACGTGTTTGCGGGGCGGCCCAGTCCGCGCAGGCGCTTATGCCCGCGCCCGCTTCGGTCTCGCGCCCGCCCGGGCGCGCCACGGCCCGGGGCGGGCTCCCTTGAGGGACCGCCCGCCGCGGACGGATCGTCGCCTCCCTTTTCCGGACGTTTCCCGGCGGACGCCCCGCCCCCGCGGCGCGACATCCTGAGGCGGCCGCTTCAGGCTTCGCCCGCGAGCGCCCCCCAGGCGCGGACGGGCAAAACCAAGACGACGCAGGACCGGCCTGCGCGAAGGAGACGAATGAGGGCGGAGACGAATTCTTCGCCGGCCGCGGCCTCCGCCGCGCGTCCAGGCGCTCCCAGTCATGAACGAGAGGGTTTTAGACGATGACCGATCCCGCAGCGCCGGCCGCCTCCCGCCACCCCCTCTCGATTCAGGCCTTTTCGCCGGAAACGGCCCCTGCGCAGACCCGTCTCATGATCGATCCAGCCCTTCCGCTTCCGCAAGGCCTCTATTCCCCGACGCGCGAGCATGACGCCTGCGGCGTCGGCTTCGTGGCCAACATGCACAATCAGAAGTCGCATGAGATCGTCGAGATGGGTCTCCAGATCCTTCTCAACATCGACCATCGCGGCGCGGTCGGCGCGGACCCCAAGGCCGGCGACGGCTGCGGCATGCTGGCCCAGATTCCGCACGAATTCTTCGCCGCCCGCACGCGCGCGCTCGGCTTCGAGCTGCCCGCCCCCGGCGAATACGCCATCGGCGCGCTGTTCCTGCCGCGCGACCCCGAGGGCCGCAAGATCGTCGAGGGAATCGTCGAGCGCACCATCGCCGAAGAGGGCCAGGTCCTGCTCGGCTGGCGCGACACGCCGGTCGACAACTCCGACCTCGGCGAAAGCGTCAAGCCGACCGAGCCCTTCAGCCGCCAGGTGTTCATCGGCCGCGGCGAAGGCGTCGCCGACCAGGCGGCTTTCGAGCGCCGTCTTTTCGTGCTGCGCAAGGTGATCTCGAACCGGGTGCACGACCTCGCCGCGACCGATCCGCGGGTCGCGGGCTTCTATCCGGTGTCGCTGTCCTCGCGCACCATCGTCTACAAGGGCCTGCTGCTCGCCGGCGGGCTCGGCTTCTATTTCAAGGACCTCAAGGAGCCCGACTTCGTGTCGGCGCTGGCGCTCGTGCACCAGCGCTTCTCGACCAACACCTTCCCCACCTGGCAGCTCTCGCATCCCTACCGCATGGTGGCGCACAACGGCGAGATCAACACGCTGCGCGGCAACGTCAACTGGATGGCCGCGCGCCAGGCCTCGGTCGCCTCCGACCTGTTCGGCGACGACATCTCGAAGCTCTGGCCGATCTCCTACGAGGGCCAGTCCGACACCGCCTGTTTCGACAACGCGCTCGAATTTCTGGTGCAGGGCGGCTATTCGCTGGCCCATGCGATGATGATGCTCATCCCCGAGGCCTGGGCCGGCAACCCGCTGATGGACGAGCCGCGCCGCGCCTTCTACGAATATCACGCCTCCATGATGGAGCCGTGGGACGGGCCGGCCGCCGTCGCCTTCACCGACGGGCGCCAGATCGGCGCGACGCTCGACCGCAACGGCCTGCGCCCGGCGCGCTACATCGTCACCGAGGACGGGCTCGTCGTGCTCGCCTCGGAGGCCGGCGTGCTGCCGATCCCCGAAGAGAAGATCGTCGCCAAATGGCGCCTGCAGCCGGGCAAGATGCTGCTCGTCGACCTCGAACAGGGGCGCATCGTCTCCGACGACGAGATCAAGACCACGCTTTCGGCCGACCACCCCTATGCGGACTGGCTGAAGAACACGCAGATCGTGCTCGAGGAGCTGTCGCATGTCGAGCCGCGCTCGACCCGCACCGACGTGTCTCTGCTCGACCGCCAGCAGGCCTTCGGCTACACCCAGGAAGACGTCGCGATCCTGATGGAGCCCATGGCCGTCACCGGCCAGGAGGCGATCGGCTCGATGGGCACCGACACGCCGATCTCGGCGCTGTCGTCGGCCTCGAAGCCGCTCTACACCTATTTCAAGCAGAATTTCGCGCAGGTCACGAATCCGCCGATCGACCCGATCCGCGAGGAGCTCGTCATGAGCCTCGTGTCGTTCATCGGGCCGCGGCCGAACATCCTCGACCATGAGGGCAATTCGAAGCGCAAGCGCCTCGAGGTGCGCCAGCCGATCCTGACCAACAGCGATCTCGAAAAGATCCGCTCGATCGGCCATTTCGAGGAGACCTTCGACACCAAGACTCTCGACATCACCTACAAGGCCGAGGCCGGCGCCGCCGGCATGGGCGAGGCGATCGACCGCCTGTGCGACCGCGCCGACCAGGCGGTCAAGAGCGGCTTCAACATCATCATCCTGTCCGACCGCCTGGTCGGGCCGGACCGCATCCCGATTCCCGCGCTGCTCGCCACGGCGGCGGTGCATCATCACCTCATCCGCAAGGGCCTGCGCACTTCGGTCGGTCTCGTCGTCGAGACCGGCGAAGCCCGCGAGGTGCATCATTTCGCGCTGCTCGCCGGCTATGGCGCCGAGGCGGTCAACCCCTATCTCGCCTTCGAGACGCTCGCCGCCATGGCCGACGAGTTCCCGGAGGAGGTCGACGGCTACGAGGCCTGCAAGCGCTTCATCAAGTCGATCGGCAAGGGGCTGCTCAAGGTCATGTCCAAGATGGGCATCTCGACCTACCAGTCCTATTGCGGCGCGCAGATCTTCGACGCGGTCGGCCTGTCCGACGCCTTCGTCGCCAAATATTTCACCGGCACCGCGAGCCATATCGGCGGCGTCGGCCTCGCCGAGATCGCCGAGGAGACCGGGCGCCGCCACAGGGACGCCTTCGGAGACTCGCCGGTCTACCGCCACGCGCTCGGCGTCGGCGGCGAATACGCCTTCCGCTTCCGCGGCGAGGCGCATTCCTGGACGCCGCAGTCGGTCTCGCTGCTGCAGCACGCCGTGCGCGGCGACGCCGCCGACAGCTACAGGGCCTACGCCAAGCTCCTCAACGAGGAGACCGGCAATCCGCTCGTCATCCGCTCGCTGTTCCGCATCAAGAGCGCGGAGGAGGACGGCCGCGCGCCCGTGCCGCTCGAGGAGGTCGAATCGGCCGCCTCGATCGTGCGCCGTTTCGCCACCGGCGCCATGTCTTTCGGCTCGATCTCGCGCGAGGCGCACACCACCCTCGCCGTCGCCATGAACCGCATCGGCGGCAAGTCGAACACCGGCGAGGGCGGCGAGGAATCGGACCGCTTCAAGCCGCTGCCGAACGGCGACTCCATGCGCTCGGCGATCAAGCAGGTGGCCTCGGGCCGCTTCGGCGTCACGACCGAATATCTCGTCAACGCCGACATGATCCAGATCAAGATGGCGCAGGGCGCGAAGCCCGGCGAAGGCGGCCAGCTGCCCGGCCACAAGGTCGACGCGGTGATCGCCAAGGTGCGCCATTCGACGCAGGGCGTCGGCCTGATCTCGCCGCCGCCGCACCATGACATCTATTCGATCGAGGATCTCGCCCAGCTCATCACCGACCTCAAGAACGTCAATCCGGCGGCGCAGGTCTCGGTCAAGCTCGTCTCCGAGATCGGCGTCGGCACCGTCGCCGCCGGCGTCTCCAAGGCGCGCGCCGACCATGTGACGATCTCGGGTTTCGAAGGCGGCACGGGCGCCTCGCCGCTGACCTCGATCAAGCACGCCGGCAGCCCGTGGGAGATCGGCCTCGCCGAGACCCAGCAGACGCTGGTGCTGAACCGGCTGCGCACGCGCATCGTCGTGCAGGTCGACGGGGGCTTGCGCACCGGCCGCGACGTGGTGGTCGGCGCCCTGCTCGGCGCCGACGAGTTCGGCTTCGCCACCGCGCCGCTGATCGCGGCCGGCTGCATCATGATGCGCAAGTGCCATCTCAACACCTGCCCGGTCGGCGTCGCGACCCAAGATCCCGTGTTGCGCAAAAAATTCGTCGGCCAGCCCGAGCATGTCATCAACTTCTTCTTCTTCGTCGCCGAGGAAGTGCGCGAGCTGATGGCGCAGATGGGCTACCGGAGCTTCACCGAAATGGTCGGGCAGATGCAGATGCTCGACAAGCAGAAGGCGATCGCGCACTGGAAGGCGCGCGGGCTCGACTTCACGCGCCTGTTCCACAAGCCCGAGCCGGCGCCCGGCGAGACGATCCATCGCTCGACGTCGCAGAACCACGGGCTCGACACGGTGCTCGACCGCAAGCTGATCGCACAGGCCATGCCGGCGCTCGAAAAGCGCGAAAAGGTGACGATCGAAACGCCGATCCGCAACGTCGACCGCGCCACCGGGGCCATGCTCTCGGGCGAGATCGCCAAGCGGCACGGCCACGCCGGCCTGCCGAAGGACACGATCCACATTTTGGCCAAGGGCACCGCCGGCCAGAGCTTCGGCGCCTGGCTCGCCCATGGCGTGACGCTCGAACTCGAAGGCACCGGCAACGACTATGTCGGCAAGGGCCTTTCGGGCGGACGCATCATCATCCGCCCGGCGCGGGAGTCGCGCGTCAAGGCGACCGACGCCATCATCGTCGGCAACACCGTGCTCTATGGCGCGATCACCGGCGAATGCTATTTCTCCGGCGTCGCCGGCGAGCGCTTCGCGGTGCGCAACTCCGGCGCGATCGCGGTGGTCGAGGGCGTCGGCGACCATGGCTGCGAATATATGACCGGCGGCGTCGTGGTGGTGATCGGCGCCACCGGCCGCAATTTCGCGGCCGGCATGTCGGGCGGCGTCGCCTATGTCCTTGACGAGGACGGCGGCTTCGCCAAGCGCTGCAACATGGCGATGGTCGAGCTGCAGCCGGTCGAGGCTGAGGAGAAGGCGATGCAGAACGCCTATCACCAGGGCGGCGACCTCACCGCGCACGGCCTTGTCGAGGTCATGAGCGACATGACCCGCTTCGACGCCGAGCGCCTGCGCAGCCTGATCCTGCGTCACGCCGAATTCACCGGCTCGGAGCGCGCCAGGGACATCCTGTCCAACTGGGAGAGCTACCGCGGCAAGTTCCGCAAGGTCATGCCGGTCGAATATCGCCGCGCCATCGAAGAGATGAAGCTCGAGCGCGGCGGGGCGCTGGCGGCGGCGGTCGGCATGTAGGCCGAAGGTGCGGAGCGTCGCGCCGGCTTCGGCCGCCGCGACGCGGGAGGCGTCAAGCCTTCTTCCTCCAGCGCGGGAGCAGGAGCTCTCCGCGCCGGACGCGCGAGATGCGCAGATCAACGAAACGCCGTCGAGGGGCTTTTATGGGCAAGGTGACTGGATTCTTGGAGATCGACCGGCGGGATCGGCGCTATGCGCCGGCGTCCGACCGCATCCGCCATTATCGCGAATTCGTCATTCCGCTGTCGGAGGAAGCGACCAAGGATCAGGCCGCGCGCTGCATGAATTGCGGCATCCCCTATTGTCACGCGGGCTGCCCCGTCAACAACCAGATCCCCGACTGGAACGACCTCGTCTATCACGCCGACTGGGAGGAAGCCTCGCGCAACCTCCATTCGACCAACAATTTTCCCGAATTCACCGGCCGCGTCTGCCCTGCTCCCTGCGAGGCCTCCTGCACGCTGAACCTCAACGACCAGCCGGTCACGATCAAGACGATCGAATGCGCCATCGTCGACCGCGCCTGGCTGAACGGCTGGCTGCCGCCCGAGATCGCCGCGAAGAAGACCGGAAAAAGAATCGCCGTCGTCGGCTCCGGGCCCGCCGGCCTCGCCTGCGCGCAGCAGCTCGCCCGCGTCGGCCACGAGGTCCATGTCTATGAGAAGAACGCCAAGCCCGGCGGCCTGCTGCGCTACGGCATCCCCGACTTCAAGATGGAGAAACATCTGATCGACCGCCGCGTCGACCAGATGCAGGCCGAAGGCGTCGAATTCCACGTCAACGTCAATGTCGGGCTCGACGTTTCGGCCGAGGAGCTGCTCGCCGGCCATGACGCCGTGGTGCTCGCCGGCGGCGCCGAAAAGCCGCGCGACCTGCCGATCCCCGGCCGCGACCTTGCGGGCGTGCATTTCGCCATGGAGTTCCTGCCGCAGCAGAACCGCCGCGTCAGCCGCGAGCCGGTGCAGAGCAACGAGCCGATCCTCGCCGGCGCCAAGCATGTCGTCGTCATCGGCGGCGGCGACACCGGCTCCGACTGCATCGGCACTTCGATCCGCCAGGGCGCCCTTTCGGTCACGCAGCTCGAAATCATGCCCATGCCGCCCGAGAAGGAGAACAAGCTTCTGACCTGGCCGAACTGGCCGCTGAAGCTGCGCACCTCCTCGTCGCAGGAAGAAGGCGCGAAGCGCGAATTCTCGGTCGTCACCAAGGCGGTGCTGGGCGAGGACGGCGTCGTCAAAAGCATCCTTTGCGCCCATGTCGACGACAAGCTCAAGGAGGTCCCCGGCAGCGACTTCGAGATCCGGGCCGATCTCGTGCTGCTCGCCATGGGCTTCGTCTCGCCCGTTCCTGAAGGGCTTCTCGCGGACCTTGGCGTCGCGCTCGATCCGCGCGGCAACGTCCAGGCCGACACGACGAGCTATAAAAGCTCGAGCGACAAGGTGTTCGCCTGCGGCGACATGCGGCGCGGCCAGTCGCTGGTGGTGTGGGCGATCCGGGAAGGCCGCCAGGCGGCGCAGTCGGTCGACACGTTCCTCATGGGCTCGAGCGTTTTGCCGCGCTGAGCGCGCCCCGCGCGAGCGGCTGGCTCAGGCCGCCGCCGCAAGAAAAACGCCAAGGACAAGGCGGGCTTCAGGCCCGCCTTGTCCTTGCGCCGGCGCATGGCGTCACAGCACCACCACCCGCGCGCCGACGCCGACGCGCTCATAAAGGTCCATGACGTCGGCGTTCATCATGCGGATGCAGCCCGAAGACACCGCCTGGCCGATGGTGTTCGGCTCATTGGTGCCATGGATGCGGAACAGCGTGTCCTTGTTGCCCTGATAAAGATAGAGCGCCCGCGCCCCGAGCGGATTTTCAAGCCCGCCCTCCATTGATTCGGGCAGGTCCGGCCGGCGCTTCAGCATCTCCTTCGGCGGCACCCAGCGCGGCCATTCGGCCTTGCGCCCGACCCGCGCCGCGCCCTTCCACTCAAAACCCTGCCGGCCGACGCCGATGCCATACTGGATCGCCCGCCCGCCCGGCTGGACCAGATAGAGATGGCGCGTGCGCGTGTCGACGACGATCGTGCCCGGCGGCTCCTCGGTGGGGTTTGGAACCACCGCGGCCGTGCGCTGATAGGGATCGACGCTTCTCTCATGGGCGCGCCGGTCGGCGCCGGCCGGCGCCGGCGCGTAGCGCTCGCCGCGCGGCTCGGCGTCAGGATAATAGCCGCCGTAATAGGGATCGCCGCGATAATAATATTGCGCCACGTCATAGGGGCGCTCGTCGGGCAGCGGCGGAAAGTCCGGATAGGCCGGCAGCGGCGCCGGCGGATAGAAGGGATGGGCCTGATAACCGTCGTAATTGCGCCATTGCGCGCTCGCCGGCGCCGTCATCGGCAATTGCGCGGCGAGAAGCGCAAGGCCGGCTCCGACGAGCCTGAGACGATGCAGTGCTGACGTCATGGTTAAGAATCCGTTTGTCCTATGGCCGCCACCATGGCACGCGCGCGACGCCAAGAAAATCTCCCTCAGGCCCGACGCCGCCGCCGCGCCCAGCATAGCGCGTTCAAACTCTCGCGAAGCTTGCGCCGCCGCGCGCAAAAAAAAAGAGCATGGCCCGAAGGCCATGCTCCTGAACTTGGTCTTCGCAAGACTTTCAGTCCTCGCGAAAACTTAATCCTCGAACGTCGGCGCGCCGCCGATGAAAGGCTGCTCCTGCTCCGCCGGGTCGACGGCCGGCGGCGCGAAGGCCGGCGGCGGCAGGCTCGGCTGCGGCTCCTGCGGCGTCTCGCCCTTCTGGGCGAGAATCAGATCGTCACGCATCAGCGCGACGCTGCGCAGCTTGGCCATGGCCGCGCCGGTGCCGGCGGGGATCAGGCGGCCGACGATGACGTTCTCCTTCAGCCCTTCGAGCGTGTCGGTCTTGCCGTTGACGGCGGCCTCCGTCAGCACGCGGGTCGTCTCCTGGAAGGAGGCGGCCGAGATGAAGGAGCGCGTCTGCAGCGAGGCCTTGGTGATGCCGAGCAGCACGGGCGTGCCCGTCGCCGCCTTGCCGCCCTCGGCCTCGGCCCTGGCGTTGGCCTCGTCGAACTCCACCTGATCGACCTGCTCGTTGGCGAGGAAGTCGGTGTCGCCCGGATCGACCACGTCGACCTTCTGCAGCATCTGGCGGACGATCACCTCGATGTGCTTGTCGTTGATGGCGACGCCCTGCAGCCGGTAGACTTCCTGGATCTCGTTGACGAGATAGGCGGCGAGCTCCTCGACGCCCTTGATGGCCAGGATGTCGTGCGGCGCGGGATTGCCGTCGACGATATAGTCGCCCTTCTCGACGACGTCGCCGTCCTGAAGGTGGATGTGCTTGCCCTTCGGGATCAGATATTCGACCGGATCGGCCCCCTCCTCGCCCGGAACGATCGAGATGCGGGTCTTGTTCTTGTAGTCGCGCCCGAACTGCACCGTGCCCGAAATTTCGGCGATGATCGCGTGGTCCTTCGGACGGCGCGCCTCGAACAGCTCGGCGACGCGCGGAAGGCCGCCGGTGATGTCGCGCGTCTTGGCCGAATCCATCGAGATGCGGGCGACGATGTCGCCGGCGCGCACCGTGCCGCCCGGATCGACGCCGATGATCGACTCGACGGGAAGCGTGTAGCGCGCTTCGCCGCCGCGCTGCAGCTTGGCGACCTTGCCGTCCGCCGTCTTGATGACGATGGCGGGCTTCAGCGTCGCCGAGCGCTGGTTGAGACGCCAGTCGATGACCATGCGCTTGGCGATGCCCGTCGCCTCGTCGATGGTCTCGGTCATGGAGGCGCCCTCGACGAGATCCTCGAAGCCGATCACGCCGTCGACCTCGGTGAGGATCGGACGGGTGTAGGGGTCCCATTCCGCGATGCGGTCGCCGCGGCGGATGTGGTCGCCCTCGTCCACCTTGAGGCGGGCGCCGTATTGCACGCGATGCACCGCGCGCTCGGTCCCGTCCGGACCCTCGATCACGATCGCGACGTTACGCGCCATGACCATCAGGTCGCCGTCGCTGTTGCGCGCGACGTGCCGGTTGCGGACGCGGATCAGGCCGTCGAAGTTCGATTCGATGAAGGACTGGTCGGCGATCTGCGCCGCGCCGCCGATGTGGAAGGTGCGCATGGTGAGCTGGGTGCCCGGCTCGCCGATCGACTGCGCGGCGATGACGCCGACCGCCTCGCCCATGTTGACCGGCGTGCCGCGCGCGAGGTCGCGCCCGTAGCAGGTGGCGCAGACGCCGTTCTTGGCCTCGCAGGTCAGCACCGAGCGGATCTTCACCTCCTGGATGCCGGCGGCGTTGATGCGCTCGATGTGCCATTCCTGGATCATCTCGCCGGAGGCGACGATGATCCCGCCGTCGACGTCCTTGAGGTCCTCGGCCGCGGTGCGGCCGAGGATCCGAGTCGCGAGCGAGGCGACGACCTGGCCGGCGTCGAGGATCGCGCGCATGCGGATGCCGCCCTGCGAGCCGCAGTCCGTCATGGTGATGATCGAATCCTGCGCCACGTCGACGAGGCGGCGCGTCAGATAAGCCGGAGTTGGCCGTCTTGAGCGCCGTGTCGGCGAGGCCTTGCGCGCGCCATGCGTCGTTGAAGTACTCGAGCACGGTCAGGCCTTCCTTGAAGTTCGAGATGATCAGGCTCTCGATGATCCTCGCCGGACGGCGGCCATCAGGCCGCGCATGGCGGCGGCGCTGCTTCATCTGGGTCGGCGAGCCGCGCGCGCCCGAGTGGCTCATCATGTAGATCGAGTTGATCGGCCGGTCGCGGCCGGCGTCGTCCTTCCGCACCGCCGAGATGCGCGCCATCATTTCTTCGGCGAGCTTGTCGAACGCTTCGCCCAGGCGTCGACGACCTTGTTGTATTTCTCGCCCTGGGTGATCAGGCCCGTCGTTGTACTGCTGCTCATATTCCTTGGCGAGCGCGGAGGTGTCGGCGATGATGCGCGGCTTCGTCTCCGGCACGACCATGTCGTCCTTGCCGAAGGAGATGCCGGCCTTGAACGCCTCGCGGAAGCCGAGCGCCATGATCCGGTCGCAGAAGATCACCGTCTCCTTCTGGCCGCAGTTGCGGTAGACGACGTCGATCATGTTGGAGATCTCTTTCTTCGTCATCAGCTTGTTGACGACGTCGAACGGGATCTTGGGATGCCGCGGCATCAGCTGGCCGAGAATGAGGCGGCCGGGGGTCGTGTCGTAGATCTTCGACACGCGCTTGCCCTCGCCGTCGTAGCTCCACGCCCGGCCCTTGATCTTGGTGTGCAGCGTGATCGCCTTGGCGAACAGCGCGGCCTCGATCTCGCCGATGTCGGCGAAGGCCATGTCCTGCCCCGGCTCGCCGTCGCGCATCAGCGAGACGTAGTAGAGACCGAGCACGATGTCCTGCGAGGGCACGATGATCGGCAGGCCGTTCGCCGGGTGCAGGATGTTGTTGGTCGACATCATGAGGACGCGCGCCTCAAGCTGCGCCTCGAGCGACAGCGGCACATGCACCGCCATCTGGTCGCCGTCGAAGTCGGCGTTGAAGGCCGCGCAGACGAGCGGGTGCAGCTGGATCGCCTTGCCCTCGATCAGCTTCGGCTCGAACGCCTGGATGCCGAGCCGGTGCAGCGTCGGCGCGCGGTTCAGCATGACGGGGTGTTCGCGGATCACCTCGTCGAGGATGTCCCACACCTCGGGCTTTTCCTTTTCGACCAGCTTCTTCGCCTGCTTGACGGTGGCCGACAGGCCCTTGGCGTCGAGACGCGAATAGATGAACGGCTTGAACAGCTCGAGCGCCATCTTCTTCGGCAGGCCGCACTGATGCAGCTTGAGGTCCGGGCCGACGACGATGACCGAGCGGCCCGAATAATCGACGCGCTTGCCGAGCAGGTTCTGGCGGAAGCGGCCCTGCTTGCCCTTCAGCATGTCGGCGAGCGACTTCAGCGGCCGCTTGTTGGCGCCCGTGATGACGCGGCCGCGGCGGCCGTTGTCGAACAGCGCGTCGACCGCCTCCTGCAGCATGCGCTTCTCGTTGCGCACGATGATGTCGGGCGCGCGCAGCTCGATGAGACGCTTCAGGCGGTTGTTGCGGTTGATGACGCGGCGGTAGAGGTCGTTGAGGTCGGACGTCGCGAAACGGCCGCCGTCGAGCGGGACGAGCGGGCGCAGGTCCGGCGGGATGACGGGCACTTCGGTCAGGATCATCCACTCCGGCTTGTTGCCGGAATGCATGAAGGCCTCGATGATCTTCAGCCGCTTGGCGAGCTTCTTGGGCTTCAGCTCGGTGGTCGACTGGGCGATCTCGATCTTGAGCTTTTCGGCGATCGCCGGCAGATCCATGTTGCGCAGGATCTCGCGGATCGCCTCCGCGCCGATGAGCGCGGTGAAGCTGTCCTGGCCGTATTCGTCCTGGGCGCGCAGATAGTCCTCCTCGTTGAGGAGCTGGCGGTCCTTCAACGGGGTCAGGCCCGGATCGAGCACGATGTAGGATTCAAAGTAGAGGATGCGCTCGAGGTCCTTGAGCGTCATGTCCAGCAGAAGGCCGATGCGCGAGGGCAGCGACTTCAGGAACCAGATATGCGCCACCGGGGCGGCGAGCGAGATATGCCCCATGCGCTCGCGCCGCACGCGCGAGAGGGTGACCTCGACGCCGCATTTTTCGCAGATCACGCCCTTGTATTTCATGCGCTTGTACTTGCCGCACAGGCACTCGTAGTCCTTGATCGGACCGAAGATGCGCGCGCAGAACAGGCCGTCGCGTTCGGGCTTGAAGGTGCGGTAGTTGATCGTCTCCGGCTTCTTGATCTCGCCGAAGGACCAGGACAGAATCTTCTCCGGACTCGCGATCGAGATCTGGATCTGGTCGAACGTCTGCGGCTGAACGACCGGATTGAAGAGATTCATGACCTCTTGATTCATTGCCGTCTCCTGATGCGGCGGGCGGGCCCCGGGGCCGGGCCGCGCCCGCGCCGGAAAATCGAAAGGGCGCGCGGCGCGGCCGAAAGAGGCGCGCGCCGCGTTGCGTCCGGCGTGTTTATTCGGCGGCCTCCGCCGCCTCGTGCGGCGGCGGCTTCGTCGCCGTGGTCAGCTCCACGTTGAGGCAGAGCGAGCGCATCTCCTTGACGAGCACGTTGAAACTCTCGGGGATGCCGGATTCAAAGGCGTCGTCGCCGCGCACGATCGATTCATAGACCTTGGTGCGGCCGGCGACGTCGTCGGACTTCACGGTCAACATCTCCTGCAGCGTGTAGGCCGCGCCATAGGCTTCGAGCGCCCACACCTCCATCTCGCCGAAGCGCTGGCCGCCGAACTGCGCCTTGCCGCCGAGAGGCTGCTGGGTGACGAGGCTGTAGGGGCCGATGGAGCGCGCGTGGATCTTGTCGTCCACGAGGTGATGCAGCTTCAGCATATATATGTAGCCGACCGTCACCTTGCGATCGAAAGCGTCGCCGGTGCGCCCGTCATAGAGCGTCACCTGCCCCGAGGGGTCGAGCCCGGCCTGGCCGAGCATCTCGACGATGTCGGGCTCATGCGCGCCGTCGAACACCGGGGTGGCGATCGGCACGCCGCGGCGCAGGTTCTCGCCGATCTCGACCACGGTCTCGTCCGAAAGATCGCCGAGCTGCGCCTCGGCCGGCGCGCCGTAGATCTCGATCAGCTTCTCGCGCAACGGTCCGGCGTTCTGCTCGCGCTGCCAGGCGTTGACCGCCGCGGCCACCTGCCTGCCGAGGCCGGCGCAGGCCCAGCCGAGATGCGTCTCGAGGATCTGGCCGACGTTCATGCGGCTCGGCACGCCGAGCGGGTTCAGCACGATGTCGACCGGCGTGCCGTCGGCGAGGAACGGCATGTCCTCCTGCGGCACGATCTTCGAGACGACGCCCTTGTTGCCATGGCGTCCGGCCATCTTGTCGCCGGGCTGGATCTTGCGTTTCACGGCGACGAAGACTTTCACCATCTTCATGACGCCGGGCGACAGCTCGTCGCCGCGCTGCAGCTTCTCGACCTTGTCGAGGAAGCGGCTCTCAAGCCCCTTCTTCGATTCGTCGTACTGTTTGC